>JBOFSL010000174.1:0-2033 GCA_051651525.1 Culicoidibacterales bacterium
CATCATTCAAGCAGGGTGGCGTGCGGTTGAGCGACCAAATGACCAAGAAAAAATGAGCGAAATGCCAAAATTTGAGGCGAAGACGCAAATTGCACAAGTAAACTTTAAACAAACAACTGGTGATACGAAACCACCAGCATTATTTAATGAAGCAACATTGTTAACGGCAATGGAAAATCCAAGTCAATATGCTGAAGGTGCAAATCAAGAGCTAAAAGCAACGTTGAAAACGACCGGTGGCTTAGGTACAGTAGCAACGCGTGCCGATATTATCGAGAAATTATTTAAAAGTTTTGTAATTGAAAAACAAGGGCAAGGCATCCGTGCAACGAGTAAAGGTCACCAATTATTGAAATTAGTCCCAGAAGACTTACGTTCGCCGTTATTAACAGCGCAATGGGAACAAAAACTTGGACAAATTGCTGAAGGGCGCTTAGATAAAAAAGCCTTTTTAACTGAAATTCGTAGTTATACGCAAGTAACGATTCGAGAAATTAAAGCGGCGGAAGCGACATTTAAACACGACAATCTTTCACATGCCAATTGCCCAACGTGTGGGAAGCGGATGCTTGAAGTCAATGGCAAGCGCGGAAAGATGCTTGTGTGTTCAGATCGCGAATGTGGGACGAAGAAACGTGTATCGCAAGTGACAAATGCACGTTGTCCAGAATGTCATAAAAAATTGAGCCTTCATGGTGAAGGTGACGGACAAATTTTCGTCTGCCAGTGTGGCTACCGCGAAAAAATGAGTGCATTTAAGAAGCGTAAAGAACAACAAGGGAAGCAAACGAAAGCAACGCGCCAAGACTTAAATAAATATTTACAAAAAGAACAGCCCAAACCACAAGGGAATGCCTTCAGTGCAGCTTTTGCAAGTTTGAAAGCTGATAAATAAATAACCAACTAATTTTTAATTGTATCTGTGAGGTTATTTTAATCTTGATGTGGTATGATAGAAAAATAATAAATTCAGGAGGTAATAAAAATGGCATGTGGATGTGGAACACCGCAAAAAGGCGGTCAAGCAATTGTAGATAAAGTACGTTCAAAGGGCATGGCAGCAGCAGCTATGCCAAGTGCTCATGAATTAACATGTGAAGCCTGTGCAACACAATTTACTATGGTAACGTATGTTGATCAATGTCCAAACTGTCAGATGGTTTACGGGGTAACACCGTGTAGTGCCGATCAAGCAGCAAACATTAAAGCAGCAGCAGTAAATTACTAATATGAAGAAAAGACGTGAAAACGTCTTTTTTTATTAGGAAAATTCACACAAAATTCAAATTGGGTTCAATTCAGCTTCAAAAGCAGGGTGTATACTGATACATGTGAAGAAAAATAAATAAAATTAGGAGGGTTTCACATGATTGTTGCTTGGATTCAAACATTAGTACATGAAGAAAATACAATTGTTAATCATAAACAAACTGAAAAGTTAACGTTTATAGAAGAATATTTTGAGGTTGCAGAAAAACGCGAGTTACATATTGGGGAAGTAATGTGCTATGCAATCACAGCTAAACCGAAGTTTAATGGGGATAAAGTCACGGTTACAAAAGAATTAAGTCACTTATTTGCATCAGCATAGGTGAAAAATCAAAGGAGCTTTTAAAAAATGAAAAATCACAAACAAACATGGTTCGTTTTCGGCCTATTTATTTTAGCAAGTGTATTATCGATTATTAGTTATTTAATTATGACACAATTTGTTGCCTTTTTACTTCAAGTTGCGGGATTACTCGCACAAGGCTCAGTTGTGACAGTGGTAGATGTATTTGGAGCAATGTGGCAAACATTTGGTGTGAAATTGTTCTTACCAGTAGTAACATTAGGAGCATGGTATGTGATTGCAGAATTATTTACAACAGCGGCAATACCTAAAGTGAAAAAACACGGTCTTTACCTTGGAGGAACGACAATCGTTCTTTCATCGGTTATGCTTGGTTTGACATGGGAAACATTTGCAGATGTACCGATGATTGTAGTCTTAGTATTCCCAGCGATTTTAGTAACTATCTTTGCTTCACTTG
>JBOFSL010000175.1:0-1766 GCA_051651525.1 Culicoidibacterales bacterium
GAAAACATTGAAAAATATAGTGTATTACGTGCCTTATCAGCAATCGAACGTAGTAATGTTGTATTAGTTTTAATCAATGCCGAAGAAGGAATTATTGATCAAGACCGTAAAATTGCGGGATATGCTCATGAAGCCGGAAAAGGTGTCGTGATTGTTGTTAATAAGTGGGATGCTGTTCAAAAAGATGAGAAAACGATGCAAGCGATGATTGAAAATATTCGTGATAAATTCAAGTATCTTGATTATGCACCGATCGTTTTCGTTTCAGCACTAGAAAATAAACGTATTCATACTGTTTTCCCTGAAATTCAATTAGCCTTCCAAAATCAAAACCGTCGAATTCCAACAAGCGTGTTAAATGACGTGTTACAAGATGCATTAGCATTAACACCACCACCGGCACACCGCGGGCATGCTGCGAAATTCTACTATGCATCACAAGTAGCGACAGCACCACCGACATTTGTCTTCTTCGTAAATGATACGGAGTTAGTTCACTTTAGCTACCAACGCTATTTAGAAAATCGCATTCGTGCAACGTTTGACTTTGAAGGAACACCAATTCACTTCATTTTACGTCAAAAAAATAAAGATAAATAATTACTAAAGGAGAGAGTCATGATGAAGAAAGTAATTGCCGTTTTAGGTGCGGGAAGTTGGGGAAGTGCACTAGCACAAACCTTAACCGATAATGGACATGAAGCGATGATCTGGTGTCACCGCCAAGTCGAAGCTGATGAAATAAATCTCCATCATACAGTCCGAGATTATTTACCAAATGTTGTACTTGATGAACGAATTCAAGCGTATACAGATTTAGCGCACGTCTTGGAAAAAGCTGAAATTATTTTATGTGTTGTGCCAAGCCAAGCAGTACGTCCTGTGATGGAACAAGTTGCGCAAAACTTGACACAACCAAAAATATTTATTACGGCAACAAAAGGAATTGAAAAAGATACGCATAAACGCATGTCTGAAATTATTACTGAAGTTGTTGGTGATCGTGTTGAGGCAGTTGTCGCTTTAACCGGACCGAGTCATGCGGAAGAGGTCGCAATTCGGCAGTTTACGGCATTAGTAGCAGCGAGTGCAAATGAAGCTGCGAGCCTTTTAACACAACAACTATTTAATAATGATACTTATATGCGCGTGTATAGTAGTGATGATATTATTGGCGCTGAGCTTGGTGGCGCACTCAAAAATATTATGGCAATTATTATCGGTATTTTAACAGGTCTTGGTTATGGTGATAATGCAAAAGCGGCTTTGATGACGCGTGGTTTGGCGGAAATGATTCGCTTAGCGCGAAATATGGGTGCTGATCCGATGACATTTACTGGACTAACTGGTCTAGGCGATTTAATTGTGACGGCAACAAGTGTGCATAGTCGGAATTTTAATGCTGGATTGAAGCTTGCCCATGGTGAAAATATGGAGCAAGTGTTGCAAGAAATGGCAACGGTTGAAGGTATGAAAGCAGTTGTTTCAGCAGCGCAATTGGCGAAAAAATATCAAATTGATATGCCGTTAACGCAAATGTTATACCAAGTTGTGTATGAAAATGCGGATGTTTCACGGCTTGTGAACGATATGTTGAAACGTGAAATGAAAGTTGAACTCTATTAAAATAATTGATATGAATCAATTTATCTCAAAAAAAGCTGACTAAATCAGCAAATATTGGCGATTAAAGATGAAAAACATAGATAAATACTTGCATTCTAGAATCGGAATGTGATACAGTCAACATGTGAAAAAATTAATTT
>JBOFSL010000176.1:0-2569 GCA_051651525.1 Culicoidibacterales bacterium
GTCGGTTATCGACAAAGGTCGAACGCCTTTAGTAATGCAAAAAGTAAATGCACCATTTGAATTTTGGGATGACAATAAATTAGATTTCATTCAAATCGAAGATTACGATTGGATCGTTCATGATCATCCAGAACATCTCGAATGTTATATGTTTGCTTGGGATCAGTTAGGCTATCCTTTCCACAAACAACATTATTTCACTGGTTTTGCTTGGGAAGAGTTTGGTATACCAATTGAAACACAATGGGAGCGAATTGAAAAAGCCGGTGCAGGTGCAATTTCTCGTGGTTTTAGAGAAACATTTGTTTGGGCAGGCAGTCAAATAAGAAGAGATTCATGGGTTCCAAAAGAAAATTATTATTCTAGTGATGGAGAGCGATGGCTTTCTGTCAATTTCCATCCACATATTTAAAAAGGAGAAAAAATGGATTTAACAGATATTACAAATGAATTACTAACGATCGCACCGCAAATTTTATTGCAGATTTTCACACTTGCGGTTGTTCTGGATGTGATTAGCGGTTTTTTAGCAGCTAAAATTACAAATACGTTCTCATCACGAGAAGCGACAAACGGCATTATGCGTCAAGGGTCACGAATGCTCTTTTTTATTACAGCACAAGTAGCAATGAGTCTAGTTAATGAACATTCAACAGCAATTACATTTGCGCTTACGACTTTTCAAGTGGCGATGATTATCGGATACATTGGGTCGTTGAAAGAGAATTATCAAAAAATCAATCAAACAGAACAAATCGAATCGGAGGAAGTATAATATGAAAAAACGCCAAAACTTAGTACCAGAATCAAAAAATTCGATTAAATGCCCATACTCAATGCAAGCAAAATACATCACAGTGCATAATACAGCAAATGACGCGTCTGCTGATAATGAAATTAAGTATATGATCAGCAATAACAACGAAGTAAGTTTCCATTTTGCTGTTGATGATATTGAAGCAGTTCAAGGATTGCACACGAATCGAAATGGTTGGCACTGTGGCGATGGTGGGAGCGGAACAGGTAATCGCCAATCAATCGGTATCGAAATCTGTTATTCAAAATCTGGTGGAAGTAAATTCCTACAAGCAGAAAAGAACGCTGCTAAATTAGTTGCTGATTTGTTAAAAGAGCACAATTTACCAATTTCTGCAGTGAAAACGCACAAGGACTGGAGCGGGAAATATTGTCCGCACCGTACATTAGACAGCGGTTGGCAACGATTCTTAGATATGATAAAAGCTGAATTGAATCCACCAGTTGCACCGCCAACACCAATACCCGGAACGACGATGTATCGCGTTGTGACAGGTTCGTTTAGTTCAAAAGCAAATGCTGATAAGCGAGTAGCTGATCTAAAAGTAAAAGGTTTTGATAGCTTCATTGATGTGTATACAAAATAGAATACAAAAAAGGCTCAAGGAATTACCCTTGGGCCTTTTTGTTATGCTTTATTTCGGATAATAAGTTTCCACTGTTCCGAGATATCAAGTGTTATTTCTTGGTGGGCTGTAGTTAATTGAATTGCTTGTTCAATGTCTGAATCTAATGTTGTCAGTAGTTCAACGCCTAGATTATCGATGATAATATTTTTAACTAAAGTAAGATTCTGCGTTTCAATAACGGTGCGGAACACATCTCTTTTTTCCAGTAACTCAAACCAGATAGCTGAATTGTTATCGCTTGTGATTTTCTCAATGATAATTTTATCACCATCAAGTGTCATCTTAATATCGCGCTCCCACTGATTGATTTTCAGTTGCTGTACCCAAGTTGGCGGAATACCCACCGAGTACTTTAAGCTGTTTTTTGAAGCGTTACCGCCAGTCTTAGCGACTGAAATTTTTTTGTTTCTTGTTTCCATGATGTTCTCCTAACGAATGAATAATACATAAAACGAAGCAATGATTGCTATAGCGATTGCTGCAATCAGAATAATCTCTTTTGTAATGAGTAAAATTTCTTTTTTGTTTTTCATTTTTGTTCTGCGTTTAGTGTGTTAATATAGAGTCATGGGAGCTGTAACTCCCACGACAATTATTTTACAAATATTGTAATTATATCAATCACTGCTCTTACAATGATTCCTGATATAACTACGAGTTCGAGAATCACGACCATGATTGCTCGGACTTTTTTTAATTTCTTCAAGACACTCAACGCTGTTCACCTCCTTTCTACTCTTTAATTATAATATATTGGCAACCAATAGAAAAGTACTTTCGATAAAAAAGAGAAAATAAATAATAAAAATAAAAACAGCGCTAAATTGAAGTGGTGCGGTGCATTGTAGCAATTGAGCATAAAAAATATGAAAAGTCAATTTAAAACGGAGATTTGTTTTGCAATTAGGACTTTTAAGTGGCATAATTAAGTTGAAATTAGTTGAATTGCTAATTTGACGGAGGGAATTATTATGGAGAAAGCTAAATATAGTGTTATTCAAGTTTCAGAACTTATCATATATTACTATAATATGCGCGAAAAAAAGATAACGAATTTAAAGCTGCAAAAACTCCTTTATTTTGTTCAAGCCTATTTTTTAGTAGGAAAAAACAGTATTTGTTTT
>JBOFSL010000177.1:0-11363 GCA_051651525.1 Culicoidibacterales bacterium
CGATTGATATGAACGCAACGCAATTATCAAAACTGTTAGCTGATATTCCAGAAGTTGATGTTGTTATTACGATGGGCTGTAATGTTAATTGTCCATTTCTACCATGTAAACATCGAGAAGATTGGGGCTTAGATGATCCGAGTCACCAACCAGATGAAGCATTCATTTATACTGCGCAAACAATTGAAGCGAAAGTAAAAGAGTTAAAAGTTCGTATTGAACAAGGAGTGATTCAATTGTAATCAAGTTTTTCTCAAAAATCAGGCGTAAATTGCGGCTGATTTTTTTGATTGTGCAGGTAGTATTTAGGAAGAATTTGTGTATAATAAATTGTTGAGACATACATAAAAAGTAGTGGTGTGAATTTAAAGGAGAACGAATGGCAAATACAAAAGATTTAACGCAAGGAAAAGAATTATCAGTTCTTTTAAGCTTAGCAATTCCAATTATGATGAGTTCATTACTCCAAATGACCTATAATTTTGTTGATATGATTTTTGTGGGTCGACTTGGGAGTGATGCAATTGCGAGTGTTGGTACGGCAGGATCATTTATCAATTTAGGATATGCAATTAATGCCTTAGTTGTGATTGGTGCAGGAATTAAAATTTCACATGCCGTTGGCGCCAAAAACAAACAAGAAACGGGTGAATATTTACACGCTGCCTACTGGTTTAATGGCTTATTAGCAGTTGGATATGCAACGTTTTTATTAGTATTTCTTAAACCACTTGTTGGGTTTTTCGATTTAGGTACAACAGTTACAGGCCTGTCTGAAACATATTTAGCAATTAGTGCAATTATGCTGATTCCTAGTTTCTTTAACGTTATGTACAGCCGCATGTTTAGTAGTTTTGGTGATAGTAAAACCGCTTTACGCGTCAGTGCAATTGGTGTAATTGTCAATATCATATTAGACCCGATTTTTATTTTTGGGTTCGATTTAGGTGTTGCTGGGGCAGCAATCGCAACGGTGATTGCGAATGTTTTGATGACTGGGTTATTTATCTGGTATTCGCGTAATTGGATGCCACAAGAAATGCGACGCTTTATGAGTGTACCTAAAGAACGTTTTCAAACTATTGCTAAGCTTGGATTTCCAATGACAACGCAACGTGTACTCTTTACGTTAATAGGAATTTTGATGGCGAAATTAATTGCAATGTATGGTGCAGAGGCGATTGCCGCGCAAAAAATTGGTCTCCAGATTGAATCATTGACATTTATGGTGATTGGTGGATTGAATGCTGCGACAGCAAGCTTCATCGGTCAAAATTATGGTGCCAAGTTATGGCCGCGAATCCGAACTGGTTATCGAAGTGCGATTCTAGTTGCAATTGGGTATACGGTGATCACGATGACAATTTTTCTCGTCTTCCCTGAACCAATTGTCCGAATTTTTGTTGATACTCCGGAAACAGTCCAATTAGCTGTCGATTATTTACGGATTATCGGCTTAACTCAGCTATTCTCAGCAGTTGAAATGGTAACCAATGGTGCTTTTTCAGGTCTTGGTCAGGCGAAGTATCCAGCAATGATTAGTATTACGTTTACAGCACTCCGCTTACCAATTGCGATTTTCTTAATGCAATTTATTGGTTTAAATGGTGTGTGGTGGAGTTTAGCAATTAGTAGTGCCTTGAAAGGGATTATTTCTTATAGTGTTTTCCAGAAGAAAGGATTGAAAAAACATGAAAAAGTTACTGAAACAGTGTAGTCCATATGAGCTGAGTCAAGGGAATTTTGGGCTTGAACGTGAAGCATTACGGGTGCAAAAAAATGGTGAGTTGGCAACAACGCCACATCCAAGCATTTTTGGTGATAAGCTCAAACATCCGTATATCACAACTGATTTTGCCGAAAGTCAAATTGAGTTAATCACACCCGTCTTTTCGACACCGGCAAAGGCTCATGAATTTTTAACGGCGCTCTACGACATTACAGCCCTCGAGCTTGATGAGGAGTGGTTGTGGCCACAGTCAATGCCATCTATTGTGAAAGACGAGACAAAGGTCCCATTAGCGATGTATGAACACGGACCAAATGGTGAGAGTGCCCGCGCCTACCGTGAACATTTGGCACAACGGTATGGTGTGAAAAAACAGTTGATTTCAGGCATTCATTTTAATTTTTCATTTGCGGATTCATTATTAGAAAAATGGTATGGATTAAGTGGCTCACAGTTGCCGTTTCGCACGTTTAAAGATAATGTGTATTTGAAACTCGTACGGCAATATTTACGCTATCGGTGGTTACTTGTGTATTTATTTGGTGCAACATCAACGATACACGAAAGTTATTGTCTTGAGTGCGAAAATAATGAACATGCTATTTCAATTCTTAATAGCTAGTGTGGGTATCAAAATGAAACGCCTCTCTATGCCCAATACCAGTCAATTTCAGCGTATGTTGCGAGTGTTGAAGGTTTTGTGAGTGCAGGTGAAATTTATTCGTCAAAAGAATTTTACAATCAAATTCGTTTGAAAGCGAAAGATGAGAGTCAAGCGTTGACATCATTATTACACGATGGTGTGCAGTATGTTGAAATGCGGACATTGGATATTAATCCATTTGATAAAGCCGGTGTTGCCAAAGTTGATTTAGAATTTTTACAATTATTCTCGTTATTCTTGCTGAGTCAGCCAGATGATATGTTAGCGGATTGGCAACAAGAAGCGCAAGCCAACTACCAACAGACAGCGATGCAAGGTCGTGTCGGCGAGTGTACGTTGCTACGTGATGGTAAAGCGATTCAACTGAAAACGTGGGGGCAACAATTATTAGCCGCGATGCAAGCATTTAATCAAGAACTTGAGCTACCGTTTGCGAGTGTGTTAAAAACAATTCGGGAGCGTGTGGAAAATCCGTCAACGACATATTCAGCGAAAATTGCTCGACTGGTCAATCAACACGGCTATGTGAAAGCCCACATGATTTTAGCCAGAAATTATTATGGTCAAGCGTTGGAGCAAGTATACCGCTTGCAAGGGTTTGAACATTTAGAATTATCAACGCAAATTTTATTACGTGATGCAATTAAATACGGTATTGAAGTTGAAGTCCTCGATGAAACGGATAATTTTATTGCTCTCAAAAAAGACGGGAAAATTGAATACATCCAACAGGCAACGAAAACGTCGCTTGATAGCTATAGCACAGTGTTAGTGATGGAAAATAAAGTCGTAACGAAAAAAGTGCTTGAACGTGCCGGAATTCCGGTTCCACAGGGGCAAGTGTTCCAATCAATTTCACAAGCCCAAAGTGCGTACGAGCAATTTGGTCAACGTAGCTTTGTTGTTAAACCGAAATCGACCAATTTCGGTTTAGGAATTTCAATTTTCACGCAAGGCTGTAATCTTGCTGATTATACGAAAGCATTAGATATTGCCTTTGCCCATGATCATGATATCATTGTTGAGGCATTCGTACCGGGGAAAGAGTACCGTTTCCTCATTATCGATCACGAAGTTGTTGGTGTGTTACACCGTGTTCCTGCCAATGTGATTGGTGATGGGAGTGCAAATATCCGTGAACTTGTTGCGCAAAAAAATCTCGATCCATTACGTGGTGTTGGCTATAAAACGCCACTTGAAAAAATCAAACTTGATGATAGTGCGCGGTTGTTCTTGGCTCAGCAGCATTTGAATTTTGATAGTATTCCCGCAAAAGACCAAATTATCTATTTACGGGAAAATTCGAATATTAGTACCGGTGGCGATAGTCTCGACTTTACTGATCAAATTCATCCAAGTTATTTTGCAATTGCTAAGCAAGCAGCGGCTGCCGTTGATGCTAATATTTGTGGCGTGGATATGATGATTGAAGATTTACATAAATTTGATGAACATCATGCCTATGCTATTATCGAATTGAATTTCAATCCGGCAATCCAGATTCATTGTTTCCCATATCAAGGAAGTAACCGTCAAGCCGGAGTGAAGATCTTACAAGCTTTAAATTTTATTCCAACAGCCTTACTAAAAAAACCTGAAACGTAAACGTTTCAGGTTTTTTTAGTAAGCTAAAATACAATTCCGGCCACTTTGTTTCGCCTTGTATAGAGCAGTATCAGCTTGAAAAATTAATTGTTCAAGTGGTTTTGCTTCGAGACTATTGACGAAACCGATACTGACTGTCACAATTGCCTGAGTATCAACTCCTTCATGAGCAAAGGCGCAAGAGGTTAAGGCTGATTGAAATTGCATAAGTGCTTTAATAAAATTGCTTTCTTGCAGCACTGTATCAATGATCGTGAATTCTTCACCACCGTAACGAATGAGGTGAGAGTTTGGGAAATGTTTCATAAGTAATTTTCCAAATTGATGTAAAAGCTCATCACCTGCTAAATGACCATAGTAGTCATTATATTTTTTGAAATAATCAATATCAAGCATGGCAACGCTTAAATGGGATTGGTTTTGGAGCTTCATATTGAGTTGAGTTAATGCTTGGCGATTCCCAATTTGAGTTAAAGCATCGGTAATGACTTGCTGTTGTAATTGTTCATGGTTATAAAGGGCATCAATGAGCGAAATTTCAAAGACGATATCTTGTTGATGCCCGTTCAAAGTAATTCGGGTGTGATTTCGCTGGACTTGATGGAAATCAGTTTTTAATTGATCAGCAGCTTCAAAGTGAGCAATTGCTAATTCAAATTCGTCCATTGCAGCATATGTTTGGCTGAATAGTTGATGAATTTGAATTTGCGAATCAGTATGTTGCTCGAGTAAACTAAGTTCTAACGCTATTTTTAAATTCTCTAGCGCTTGTGGATACTCGCCACAAACAAAGTGAACTTTTGCTAAAAGTTGAATCCATTGAAGTTTGTAGAAATTAAATAGCAGATCGGCTGTTAATTTTTCAAGTAATTTTTCACAATTAAGAATGATATCAGTATAAGCGTTTGAAAAGTTGTCGCCGTTAGCTAGTTGTAGTTTCAACTGTACACAAGAGCCTTTGAAATAGAGTGACGCTTTTTTTTGTGGATCAGAGACGTTCGAGATTTTCGCTAAAATTGGTAATAAATTTTGTGATTTGCGAAGTTGATCATTTAAAATGAAAAACTCAACTGCATTTAAAAGTGCAGTGAAATAATGAAAAGGATCAATAGATTTCATGATAGGCTGATTCCAGTTAATCGTTTCATAAATGTGTAAAGTTTGTTTGGGATTTGGACGTAAACTTGTTGCGTAAGCTAAAGAAAATTGCGTCATAATACTAAAAGCTTTATTTGGGTTGGTTTTTAAAATTTCTTCAACTTTAGTGAAGCATTGGTGAGCAACTTGTGTATTGGGCAAACTAAATAAATAAAACTGACCGAGTTCATAATATAAATGAGCAATAAATAAAGACGGTTGTAAATGCGGTAAAATTCTTGAAAGTTGTAATCGTAAATAAAAACTTTGCGGACGATGAGATTTTTTTCGATGCAATAAAACTACAGATTTCGTCAAAAAATACGCATAATATTCATCCGGAAGTATCTCTTTTAATTTTTCAATGGCAAGGTGAAATTTATCTTCATGAACTAAAAAATCGCTCAGTGCTTGATAAATTTCAACGAAATACCGTGACTGATTTGGGAGGTTAGTTACGTCTATTTGAGCAAAAAGTTGGTTTGCTTGAATGTAATTTTGTTGATGAAAGCAAATAATTGCCTGTAAATAAGTTGTGAAATGTTTACGAACCGGGTTACGTTCAAGATCCAATCGATATTTTATGACGTCTAATTGGTTTGATGAGAAAAAAGTATAGGATTGAAGCAAGAGTTCGGATTCAATGGTTTCAAAATAACGATAAATCATTATAGTACCCCTCTCTATTTTGAAGGTTCAAGTAGTTGTGCATTATAAAAAACTACGTGGTTTCTTCCAGAATTTTTGACTGTATATAAAGCTAAGTCAGCATGTTGAAATGCTTCATTGAACGCAATATTTTTTTTGTTTTGCCAATACGCACCGATACTGGCAGTGATAAATGCGATGTTCGGTTGAGTTGGTAATGTTAATGGAAACTCAGCAATTTTTTTATTAAGCGTTTTTAAGATTTGTTCAAAACGATTTTTATTATCATCGAAGCTTAAAATTAAAAACTCTTCACCACCGTAGCGGAAGGCAGTTTCATGTGGTGAAACTGTTTGCTGAATAATATTTGCGATTTGCTGTAATGCCATATCACCAGCCTGATGACCGTGGGTATCATTGAAATTTTTGAAAAAATCAAGATCTAAAATCGCGCAGCCAGTCGGTTGTTTTGACTGTTGTAAAACGGTATTTAAATAATTACGTGAATAGAGCTGTGTAAGCGGATCAAGTGAGCGCAATTGATTAAGTGAAGCACAGGATGATTGTAAACGTTGGAGTTTTTGCTGGTGTAGATAGGCTTCAAATACGGCATAATTACTAGAAAATTCAATAATTGATGTTTGTTTTTCCCAAAGGTTCAACATTTCAGCATAGTGTTGATAGTGATTCCAGGCTTGTTGAAAATCTTGAATTTTTTTATACGTTTTCGCCAATTTTTGAAATAATAAGGCAATTGAAAAATATTTTGCTGGCGTGTTTTCACGGTAGTAATTTAAATGGGCATAATAGGTATACAAAAGCTGTTCGTTATCAAAGGTAAACTGTTCATGCAGAAAGGCCTCTAATTGTAAAAAAATTGGCTCTAAAGGCGGCTGTTGTGTATTGTTAGTAGTAAATTGTAAATATCTTTCAGATAATTGAACATAGCGTGACCACAAATCAGCAAAGTTACTTGATTTATGATGTGCTTGTAAAAATAGTTGGCAAACCTCACCAGTAAGAAGTGAATATTCTGTTAAATTATGACGTTTCATTAACGAGCTCAAATGTAAATAATACCGATCGGCAATCTCTATTTTCCATTGTGAGATATGTGAGAGTGTCAGTTGAAAATACGTATGTGTTAATAAAAGGGGATGAATTGCATACGTTAATGTCAGTTCAAGTGATTTTTCGAAATAAATCATCGCATCATGAAAACGATTATTGTTCACATATGCTTCACCAATAAGTGAGAGCAGTGTAAATTCAAAATTAGGCATTGAAAATTTTTTCGCGAGATGAAAACCAGAAATAGCACAGTGTACACTAGCATCAATATCATCAAAAATTGCTGTGTATAAGTGAGCAACAACGATAAATCCGCGGACACTAATTGGTGAAGCAAGCGCTTCAAGCTCATTTGTAAAAGCAAGTAATTTTTGCTTGAGTATTTGAAATTTTGACGGAACGAGCGATAAATATTTCAAAAAGTGGCAAAGTGTTAAAATGCGCAATTCTGGTTCAACCTGTAATAACCAAGCTTCGAACGTTTCAGTCGTTTTGTCACAATAGGCTTCAGTTTGGAATCGTGAAATCCATTGGAGTGCAGTGAAAAACTGAATTTCACTCGTTGATAGCAGTGTTACGTCAATGTTTTGTAAGTAAGTAGAGAATTTTACAAACTCATTGACATGATAAGCAGCTGCAGCAAAAAGTAAATAACTACAATTATCAGTAGGAAAATTCAAGCAAGTAAGTGATGAAATCGAGATATCAGCTGCAGGGAAGTCGTGAAAAATACGTTCTTTTAAATTAAGTAATTGAGTAAATTTTTGAATACATGGGGTTTCCATAAAATGACCCTCCTGTTAAATAAATTTTAATATAACTTTATTTTATAATAATTTAAAATACAAAACAAGCGAAAGTGTTTTCAAAAGATGGAAAAAATGTTTTTTAGTTTAATTTAACTTTTAAAAATTACAAAACAAATGTACAGCAAACAATTGGCAGTTAGCTGATTTTTGGTTACAATGAAAGAAAAGAAAGTAAGTAGGTTTTTATTATGGAACATTTAATTGAAAAAAAGCACACATCAATCGCGAAATTTCAAGGAAAGGTTGTTGATGTTTATCAAGATACGGTCATTTTACCAAATGGGAATGAAGCGCTGCGCGATATCGTTCGTCATCCAGGTGGGGTTTGCGTCTTAGCAATTACACCTGAACAAAAAATTATCTTTGTTCAACAATATCGTTATGCGCTTGAACAACTGACTTTAGAAATCCCGGCAGGTAAACTTGATCCAACTGATCATGATCCAATGCAAGCAGCGCTACGTGAACTTGCCGAAGAAACGCCATATACGGCAGAATCGTTAGAACTCTTGTATACGTTTTATCCGACACCAGGCTTTTGTGATGAAAAATTACGACTGTACCTCGCGCATGGTGTCAAATATAATAGCCAACTGACAACAGATGAAGATGAGTTTCTTGATGTCGTCTATTATTCAATTCCAGAAGCAATGGAACTGTTACGTAGCGGTCAGTTAACAGACGGGAAAACAATTATGGCATTACAAGCGTATGCACTCCGATTTGGGTGTAATTGATGGGAGTCACTGAAATCAAACCCGAAGTGGGACCGCTTTGGGAACAAGTGGAAAAATTTTTAAGTTATAACACAATTGAAAAAGGGCTCAGTCCACAGACAATTACGAGTTATCGCCAAAATTTACGTCAATATGTAATGAGCTTAGTTGAACAACAGGTAAATCGATGGGACGAAGTGACGCTCGTGCAAATTTATCCGCTACTTGAAGCGCAAGTGACGAATGAAAAAGCGAGACGAACAACTGCTCAATTAATCACGACAGTGAGGTTATTTCATAAATTTTTATTTTTGGAAGAAATTGTCGCTGTGAATGTTGCTCAGCAGCTCGAATTACCGAAGCTAGAACGGAACTTACCAGTCCATTTAAGCTTCGGGGAAGTTGAGCGGTTGTTGGCAATTGAAATTAGTGAAAAGCAACCCGAAATTGATTTTCGCAATTTAGTGATGCTTGAGGTAATGTACGGGACGGGTATGCGCGTGTCCGAATTACTCAGTCTAAAGTGGGAGGACATTAATTTGCTTATGGGCTTTATTCGCTGCATTGGAAAAGGTAATAAAGAACGATTATTACCATTGAATGATTATACAATTGGCCTAATTGAAGAATATCAGGAACATGCGTATCCCAAGTTGAATAAAAAAAATAGTCAATATCTGTTCTTAGGTCGGCGTGGTGATGTGCTCACGCGCCAAGCTTTTTGGAAAACGTTAAAACAGCTAACGGTTCAAGCAGGAATTGAAAAGTCAATTTCACCGCATACGCTTCGTCACTCGTTTGCAACTCATCTGTTAGAAAATGGCGCCGATCTCCGAAGTGTGCAAGCCTTACTTGGCCACACCGACATCTCAACAACTCAAATTTATACCCACATTACAAACAAACGCCTCCAAGCCCTCTATAGCAAACACCACCCAAGAGCCTAAGCGTTTGGCAGTGATTCAACAATTAGTGCATGAAAGTGGAGAACTACCTACTGGTGTCTAAGTGGTAGTAAAGCACTTGGCCTGTCGATGACTTGCGAGCCTGGCGAAGCAGATAGTGGTGGGTTGGGAGAATGCGGAAATGTTTTACAGCGTAGTTTGGTTGTTTTTTTTGATAAGAACAACGATTGGAAGCATATTTTGAGCGAATATGCTTTTTTTTGTCTCGTTTTTAACGGAGTAGAAATAAGTGAGACTAAGGCTTTAAAAACGAGAATTTAGTCGGAATTTTACGAAAAATGTTGGTAATCTCACGAAGAAACAACACGCTTTTTTGTGAAAAACATGATATAATAACTATACAATTTTTTTACGAGGTGAGAGTTATGAAAAACTTTAAACGTGCATTTATTATTATTTTAGACTCAGCAGGAATTGGTGAGTTACCAGATGCTGCAAAATATGGAGATGTTGGCGCAAATACAATCGGTCATATTGCCCAAGTAAAAGGTGGCTTAAAGATGCCAACAATGCAAGCAATGGGGTTAGGGAATATTGCCCCACTCGAAGGGGTAACACCACAAACGACAACAACAGCATACTATACGAAAATGGACGAGTTATCAGATGGAAAAGACACAATGACAGGGCACTGGGAATTTATGGGACTGCACATTACAGAACCATTCCAAGTTTTTACTGAAACAGGATTCCCGAAAGAATTACTCGATGAATTAAGTGCGCAAACAGGCTATGAATTTATTGGAAATTATTCAGCAAGTGGAACTGAAATTCTTGATGAGCTTGGAGAAGAACACATGACGACAAAAAAATTAATCGTCTATACTTCTGCGGATTCAGTATTACAAATTGCAGCCCACGAAGAGATTGTTCCAATTGATGAACTCTGGCGAATTTGTAAAATTGCACGTGAGATTACGATGAAAGAAGAGTGGAAAGTAGGGCGTATTATTGCTCGTCCATTCTTAGGGACAGGCAAAGGGCAGTTCCAACGTACACCAAATCGTCATGATTATGCGTTGAAACCATTTGATAAAACAGTGATGAATTTCTTAGAAGAAGGTGGCTATGATGTCATTTCGCTTGGGAAAATTGCCGATATTTATGATGGTGAGGGAGTAACACACTCAATCAAAACGAAATCGAACGATGATGGGATGGCGAAAATTGTTGAAGTTGCCAAATCTGACTTTAATGGCTTAGCATACTTAAATCTTGTTGATTTTGATGCTGTGTATGGACACCGTCGTAATGCCGTTGGCTACGGTGATGCATTAGAAATATTTGATGCACAATTACCAGAATTACTTGAAAATTTACGTACGGATGATATTTTATTTATTACTGCTGATCATGGGAATGACCCAACAGCACCAGGAAGTGATCATACACGTGAGTATGTGCCACTTGTTGTCTATAGTAAAGCCTTTGAAGTACCCAAAGCCTTACCGATTCGTCAATCATTTGCCGATTTAGGGGCAACAATTGCGCAATTTTTTGACGTACAAGAACCAGAAATCGGCACAAGCTTTGCGGATGAACTTGAATAATTTTCAAAATTTAGTATGATTATTGAGATATGCGCAAGCAGCGAAACATAAACGAGGTGTATTTATTTATGAAAGAAATCGATTTGAAAATCAGTGGTGAAATTAAGCGTTTAACAAATAAAACGTTTAAGTTCGATGAACGTATAGGTGAAGGTTGGTTTTCAGCAGTATATTTTTTAAAAACGCAGCAAATTGTAGAACAATTCCAAGAAGATAATATTGTGACGATGCAGTTTTTCCAACGTCGCAAAGCGATTTTGTGTGGAATTGATGAAGCAATTGCTTTAGTTCATACATTTGCGAAAGACCCAAAACAATTAGAAATTCATGCACTGAACGATGGTGATCAAATCGTACCGTTTGAAACGGTGATGACAATTACTGGTCCCTACCAAGCTTTTGGTTTTTTAGAAGGTTTAATTGATGGCATTTTAGCACGTCGGACATCAGTCGCAACTCATGTCTATGA
>JBOFSL010000178.1:0-4678 GCA_051651525.1 Culicoidibacterales bacterium
CAAATCCCGTTAAGCTCCGCCGAGCGAGCTCATTAGCTAATTTAATCAGTGAATAGCCGCTAGTAACGACAACTTCATGTTCCGTAATTTTCACTTGGTTAAATGAACGATCAAGTTTAATCACAATTCCATTATATGGTTGATCACTGGCAAGTAAATTTGAGCCTCGACCGATAACTTTGAATGCTAGACCATGTTCATGACAAAAATCAATAATTCCTTGGACACCCGCGACCCCATTTGGATAAATGACATATCGAGCAGGGCCACCAACCCGTAACGTTGTATGACGGCTCAGTGATTCTTCAGCTAAAACGATTCCATAATGAGTTAATTTTTCAATCATTGCCTTACTCCTTTTGTAACGATTTTGCTGCTTGATACATGAGTACTGCTGCTTTTGGTTGTGCTAAAGTTTTGAGTACTCGCTTCATCCGCTCACGTTTTGCTTCATCATCCATCAACTCATCAATATGAGCAACAAATGTTGAAGCAGTTAAGTCTTTTTCTTCTAATAACGTTGCTGCACCTTCAGCCACAAAACTTTGGGCATTTTTCAATTGATGATCACCAGTCACATTTGGACTTGGCACAAAAATTGTCGGTGTTTGGAACATTGCTGCTTCAACTAATGTTGTCGCACCACTCCGTGCCATTAATACATCAGCTGTCCTCATTAAAGCTGGCATATCATCAACAAATGATACAATATGTACATTTTTTGCTGATATTTTTTTGCTTGCCATCATAACTTCGTCGTAATATTTTTTCCCAGTTACATATGTCACATCATACGTTTTTGTTGCTAATTCTGGTAAAGCCACAATAAATGCTTCATTGAGACGCATCGCTCCTAAACTTCCGCCAAAACAAAGGACGTGTTGCTCATATGGACGAGTGACTGTACCCTCTTTTTCCAACAATAAGGCAATTTCAGTTGCTCTTGGGCTCCCAGTCATGACAATTTTCTCAGCTGAAAAATATTTTTTCGTATCTTCTAAACAGAGAAAAATATGATCAACATATTTTCCTAAGAAACGATTCGCTACACCCGCATGTGAATTCGGTTCATAAATTGCCGTCGGAATTCCAAGTTTTGCTGCCGCATATACTACTGGAGCACTGACATATCCACCAGTTCCTAAAACAAAATCAGGTTTGAATGCTTTCAAATATTTTCGTGCCTTCGCTACACCTTGTAAAAATAGCGTAATCGCTTTGATATTTGATAATGATAAGCTTCGAGATATACCTTTCACTTGAAGGTGTTTAAAATCCATTCCTGTTTTTGGAACAATTTCGCCTTCCATGCGATCGCTTGATCCTATATATAAAAAACTTGCGTGTTCATCAATGGTTTTCACATATTCTGCAAATGCTAATGCAGGATATATGTGCCCACCAGTTCCGCCTCCGGTTAATACTATTCGCATATAATCTACCTCACTTTAATACATGACTAATTATAGCAAAAAATTGCGATTTGCTCTATGTTTACTCAGCAATTTAATGAATTTCATAGTAAAAAAAAAAAGATAAAAGGCAAATCGAGCTGCACTTTATCAATTTTTTTGTAATAAATTGAGGATTTCTTGTTTTTTTACCTTGGGAACATATTGTTTTTTGCTAAAGATATCATGATTTTGCTCACGAATCCGAGCTAAAATGGCAGCATATAACTGTGCAGCTCCATAGACCGCAATCCGTGCACGTTTCGGATACAACTGCGCCTGTTGATTCGCATGCTCATACTCACATTCAGCAATCGCCGCTAGTGTTTCCCACAATTGGATAAACTCAGGAGCTACTTCTGGTCCTACAAGCATCTGTTCAGTTACATGAAAATCACGTAAAAGTTTTTGCGGTACATAAATTCGACCACGTTGATAATCTTCAGGGATATCCCGCAAAATATTTGTTAGCTGTAACGCATAACCAAGATGATGGGCATTTTCTTGCAACACTGGCGTCACCTCTGGAACTAGAATTGGTAATAACATTAACCCAACTGTTGTCGCCACATGGTAACAATACGTTTCAAGTTCCGTTAGTGTTTCATATCGGACTACTGTCAAATCCATTTCTTGACCACGAATCATCGCTCGGAATGCATTCGTATCCATCTGATAGCGTGAAAAAACATCTGCCAATGCCACCCAGTGAGCTTGAGTTTGATCGTACGCTCCAATTAAAAAATTTTCAAACTCAACTTTAAATTTTACAAGTTCTTGCTCAGTATTTGAGTCTTCATCAATGATGTCATCAATAATTCGACAAAATGTATAGACTGCATAAACTGCTTGACGGTCCGCTTTCTCAAGTAACGAAAACGCTTGATAAAAAGTCGCTGAATTTTGTTTAATAATTTGTTTACATTCAAAATAAGCTTGATTTACTTGCATTTTCTTCATCCTTTTTTACTAGTTCTTCACAGGCTAAGCGTGCGCTTTGCATTACAATTGGGACTCCATCACCAGGGTGCACACTCGCTCCTACTGCGTATGCATTTGTAAATGGCTTTACCGTTGCTTGTGGACGAAATGGTCCACTTTGCGAAAAGTGTGGTGCAATCCCATAACTTCCACCTTTGTATAAACCTTCACGTTCACAATCAGCTGGTGTTATGACTTCTTGCCATTGAATTGCTGCTTTTAAACCGGTAAATTTTTGGTATTCTAGCATTGTTAACACCATTTCAACAAATTGATTTTTAAAGCTTTCATCATCCCAATTAATTCCTACTGTTTGACTCGGCACTGGCACTAAAACGTACAAACTACTATGGCCACTTGGCGCTAAACTTTCATCAATTACACTTGGGTTAAAGACATAAATTACTGGTGTTGCTGCCAACTGTTTTTGTTTGAACATTTTCGTCAAAATCATTGCAAAGTCATTTGGCAAATAAAAACTATGCACTGGCTTATGTCCATATCTTTGATTGATTCCAAGATAAATTGTCACACATCCATTACTCGGTCTATATGTTTTTGATTTTTGCTTCAGTAATTCTGCAATAAATGGATACTCAGTATTGGAAATGACTTGATCACAACTAAATTTTTGCGTTTCTGTTTCTAAATGGGTTATTGTTTTTTTATCATAAGTCATTCCGATAATTGTTTGTTCATACCGAATCGTAATTCCACGATGCTCTAATTTTTGAGTTAAGTACTCGACTAAACTGGCGTACCCACCCTGTAAATACCAAACACCATGCTCATGTTCACTAAAACCAACAAGCGAATAGAGTGATTGCGCCACACTCGGTCCACCACCAACAAAGAGAGTCTGGAGTGAATAGGCATCTAAAATTTGGTCATTTGTGAAATAGTTTTTCAGAAAGCTTCTTGTTGAGCGATACAATTTCATATCCGATAATATAGCAATCATTTTCTTATCAGTGATACTTTTTAAATTTGGTAATGATTTTTTAAAAAAGAGTTTTTCCACACGAGGATAAAGATTCCGCATATCAGCTAAATAGTGCTCAAAACCAACAAATTCGCTTGGATAGTGCACTGCAAAATAATTTTTTTGTCTTTCTGTGTCACTAGATTTGATAAATTGCTTTCCGTTGGCAAAGTTGATTGTAATCGCTGGGTCGCAACGTTCAATTGTTAAATCGTCAAAGTCAAGACCGGCTAAAGTGAAAATTTCTCGATGCATGTGCGGCAGTAACATTGCTGTTGGCCCACGATCAATTTTATACGTTCCGTTACTTTTATACGTGAGTCGTCCCCCGAGCTGTTCTTTTTTTTCGAAAATTGTGACATCATAACCTTTTTTTTCTAAAATAAGGGCACTCATCATTCCCGCAATACCACCACCGATAATTGCAACATGACTTTTTTTCACCATCTTACTCACCCCTTGCTTGATTCAAAATTATTAGTCGCCACTATTTGATAAGATTGAACTAACAGCTAAGTAATCTACTCATTACTTTTTTCGATTACTTCTACCTTATTGGTTACTTTTAATTATAGCGCTAATCATCTGAATTTTCAGAAAAAAAATACCCAGTAATTCATGTTTTTTTTAATTAATTTCAGCTTAATCGCTGATTATCGAATCACACTCCTTGCACCTCACCTTTGCATGCAAATAAAAAACGCGAAAAATTCCGCGTTTTTTAGCTATTGTAATTCGTATTTTTTCAATGCTAATGTGATGTTTAGTAATTCATCGCGAATAACTAACTTGTCGTCAGTTTCAGTAATCGTAAAATCACGAAATGAAACTTCAGCATTGCCTAAATAGCGTTCTTTCATTTCAGCAAATAATTTTTTTGCTCCAGCTAATTCTTGATAAAAACCAAAATGTTTCATATCGGTTTGAATATCCTGAATTGTATCGTTTTTATCAACTACTAACTCAAGTTTGTTTAAAATCACTGCATAAATATACGTTGTTTCCATTAGAGACCCTCTTTTCTTATGTTTACTCTTTGAGTATAGCACAAGATCGTAAACTTGTTTTTATTGATGCATTTTTTTCAGGTTTGTTTCAGTAAAATTTGTTCTAGTAAACCTAGTTAGCTCTAGAGTTCTAACTTATTCGTATTTTAATTATTAAAATGAACAGTCATTAGCATCATCAGGCTGCGTTGATTTGTGTTTGGATGGGCGTGAAGGCCTATTATGTACCCCAAACAAAATTATACGATGTCTTCTTT
>JBOFSL010000179.1:0-4446 GCA_051651525.1 Culicoidibacterales bacterium
TCAAAACGAATCTGCCACTACAAGAGTCTAAACTACAAAAAAAGAGTTGTCTCACTCTTTGACTACTATTTGAAATAGTCATTGTGATACAGCTCCTTTCTTTATTTTAAACGGGCAGTCACTTGCGCTTGAGTTGGCATTGCTGCCATTGCTCCGTAGTTCGTACATGTTAACGCACCAACGATATTCGCAAATTGAATGACTTGTTGCCATTGTTCAAAAGTTACTTGTTTTGGATTAGCAAAGTGGCTTAATTGTGATAAAACCCCACCAACAAAAGCATCCCCAGCTCCAGTTGAATCAACTTGGTTGATTGTAATTGAACCAATCGTCGTTTGTTGACCATTCATACTCAATAATGTACCAGCTTTTCCAAGTGTCACTGTCACAACTTTTGCACCAAGCGCGTGTAATTGTTCAACCGCTTGAGCTAATTCTGTTGTTCCTGTAATTAACATTGCTTCTTCATCACTCACTTTGACAAAATCAGCAAGGGCTAAAAAGGCTTGTGAATCTTGGATAAATTGTGCTTCACGCTCCGGTGTATTCATCAGCGCATCACGGTAATTCGGATCAAAACTGATAAATTGTTGGTTTGTTGTCGCAACTTGTGCTAATTCAAAATAGGTTTCACGTAAATTACCTGGTAAAAAGGCAGTTGCTGACCCAAAGTGAACAATCCCATCCGTAGCAATTGTCGCTAATTGTTCTGGTGTTAACGTATATTCACCATCACCACCACGGTTGAATTGGAAACTACGCTCACCATCAGCATCAATTGAAACAAAAGCTAACGTTGTTTGACCAGCACGTGTCAATAAATCAGTTTGAATCGCTTCAGCACGTAACACTTCATACAGGTACTCACCAAACGCATCATTTCCGACTTGACCAAGAAAGGCCGCATTGCCTCCAAGTTTCGTAATCGCTGCTGCTACGTTCGCTGGTGCACCACCTGCTTTTTTCTCAAAGCTAGTCGCTTCAGCTAACGAAACACCTTGCTCTTTACAAATAAAATCAATTAGTAATTCACCAATACAATATACTGTTTTCATTCTTTATTCCCCATTTCTGCTTGTGTGATTGTCATTTTTCCTAGCTCCCAATACGTTGCTTGTAGTCCGTGTGGGGTAGCAATTGTTAACGTTGTCACTGGTTGCTCATGGAACGTCCGAGCAGTAAAGACTTGGCTTCCACCTTGAAGGAAAATTTCGACACTTGATGTATCTTTGAAAATCGTCATCGTGAACACGTGTGTTGCATCTAAACGACATTGACGAATACCTGGTAAATAGGCACCTCGGCGCGTAAGTGTCACAATTCCTTGCTCGAAATCACACGTCAACGTATGGTCTCCATCAAAGTCAATTGTCATCACACCAGTTGTTGGCATCGTTGGGCAGGCGAATTGCAACTCATAACTAGCTGCGACAGCGAGTTTCTGTGCTTCATCAGCACCAATTTTCATTGCCTGTTTTGTTCCTCGTAATTGCGCGAATTCTTCTAGTGGCGTTTGGTATAAAACACCATCACGCACTTGCAATTGACGTGGAATTGTCAATGCATGGACCCAACCATGTTCACAAGTTGGCTGTGCTTCCTCTTCCGGTAGCCCCATCCAAGCAATCATAATTGTTCGTCCTTGCTCATCATTAAAGGTTTGTGGCGCATAAAATTCAAAGCCACGATCAAGTTCAACAAATGTGTCATGAGTAAACGAACATGTCGCTAAATCAAAGTTCCCTGTTACATAACCTGATTGATAAATATTCGCATATTCTATCCCTTGTTGCTCAATCCCTTGCGGTGAGAAGATAAATACATCTTGACCATCAACTTGCAATAAATCTGGGCATTCCCACATAAAGCCGAAGTTGCGCGTGTATTCTGTTTGCAATTCGCCGTGGAATTCCCATTTTATCGCATCATCGCTGACAAACAATAAGGCTGTTCCCTTTTCAGCTTGCGTTTGCGCACCGAAAATTGCTACCCATTTTTGTGTACTTTGATCAAACCAAATTTTCGGATCACGGAAATGACGTGTGTAACCTTCAGGAATTTCACTGTCATCAATGACGACACCTAACTTTTCAACATGTTGATTAGGTAAGACTTTGGCCAAACATTGGTATGATTGCCGTTTATGTTCAGCATCTTTGACATTACCAGTATAGAACAAGTAAATTTGGTCATCTTTCACAAAGCCACTTCCAGAATAACAGCCATTTTTATCATACCAGTCGGTTGGCATTAATGCTACTGAATGTTGTGTAAATTCAACAAAATTAGTTGTTGTCAAATGATTCCACGTTTTATTTTTGTGTTCACAACTCAATGGATTCCATTGATAAAAAACATGATACACACCATTGTGCTGAACTAAGCCATTTGGATCATTCAGTAAACCAACTGGCGGCTGAATGTGAAAATTCAACCGATTTGGTTCCGTGATAATCGTACGACTCAGTGCTGCTACGTTTTCAAATGTTGCAGTCATTTCGTTTCTCCTTTCACGTTCGTTATTTTATTCTTCAGGGTTTAATCCGCGTTTTTCTTGAACTTTGTAGAAGACAATTGTTAAAATCATTGCGACACCGATTGCTAATCCTAAACCGATAATATAATTCGTTAACCCGCCAACTTGAACAAGTGGGATTCCTGGGATACCAGTTGCACCAACACCGACCATCATCGTTTTCGTCCAAGTAATCCATGCTCCACCGACTGCTCCACCGATTGCTGCGGCTAAGAATGGGTAACGTAATTTTAAGTTAATTCCGAATAAGGCTGGTTCTGTAATTCCTAATACTGCTGACATTGCACTTGGTAACGCAATTGATTTTAACTTCTCATTTTTTAAGACGAAGAACATTCCTAAGGCAGCGCCACCTTGCGCCACGTTCGCCATTGACCAGATTGGTAATAAGAAGTTAGCTTGAATTGAAGGATCTGCTAATAATTGCGCTTCAAATCCGTGGAATGAATGGTGCATCCCTGTTAAAACGATTGAAGAATATGATCCACCTAATACGGCACCACCAATTGCGCCAAACGTGTTATACATCCAAACAAGTCCCATTGCCACTGCATCACCAACACCACGGGTAACTGGCCCGATAACAAAGAAAATGATAAATCCAGTAATTAATACTGTTAAGAATGGTGTTACTAATAAGTCGATAACATTTGGTACATGTTTGTGTAACGTAATTTCAATTTTCGACATAATCCATGCTGAAACTAAAATTGGTAAAACTGTTCCTTGGTACCCAATTAATTCTAATTGGAATCCGAAGACATCAATAACATTGGCAATTTGGTCTGGTTTCCCATAATTCCAAGCATTTAATAAATCCGGGTGAACCATGATCATCCCGACTACCGCTCCTAAAATCGGATTTCCACCAAAGCGTTTCGCTGCGGTAAACCCTAACAAGACTGGTAAGAAGACGAAGGCCGAGTTAGCGAAAATATTGACTAACGATGCAATTCCCGCGAAATCTGGATACATTTGAATTAATGATAACGTATCATTGAATAATCCTGGCTGTGTTAATAAGTTATTCAGTCCCATTAATAGTCCGGCTGCAACAAGAGCTGGAATAATTGGGACAAAAATATCTGAAATCATTTTAAAGAATTTTTGGAATGGTGATAAGTTTTGTTCACTGGCAGCTTTGACATCACTTGCTGAAGCTTGTTCAATTCCTGTTAGTTTGACTAATTGTTCATGGACTTTATTGACAACACCAGTTCCGAAAATAACTTGGTACTGACCTGCTGATTCAAATGTTCCTTTCACTTGATCGATATCATTTAAGGCTTTTTCATCAACGAGTTTGCTATCTTTTAACGCTAGTCGTAAACGTGTTGCACAATGGGCTGCTGAAATAATATTCTCTTTACCACCAATTGCTTTTAAAGTTTGTTCTGCTATTGCTTGATAATTCATCTTTTGCTACCTCCATAGTAGTGTGTTGTTCTGAGGGGAACGTTCCCATAAGGAACGAAAATTTATTACTTGCAGCTTGCACGAGTAATAAAATGTGTTGGTAAAATGGTTTGTTGTGGTTGTACTGGTGTGAAAATTCGCTTCACTGCAATTGCTCCAGCTTCAACATACGGATAATGAACACTCGCCAATTTCGGTTGGATCATATCTGTGAATGGTGAGTCACCAAAGGCGGCAACAGCAATTTCAGGACCAATTTGAATGTGTTGTTCGCGTAAGTATTCCATCACACCTACGGCAATTGTATCCGTCGCCGCAATTATTCCACGAATTTGTGGTTTGCGTTCAAGCAAGCGTTTGGCGGCTTGATATCCACCACGCGCTGTAAAATCACCTAATTCGAAGGTTAAGTGTTTCTTCTTGTGTTTAGCTGCGGCTTGAACACCAGCCAAACGCTCAATTCCGATTGCATAATCATCCGTTGAAACCCCAAT
>JBOFSL010000180.1:0-8230 GCA_051651525.1 Culicoidibacterales bacterium
AGCACACGCCTGATAAGCGTGAGGTCGATGGTTCGAGTCCATTTAGTCCCACCATTTTAAAAAGGGGCCTTAGCTCAGCTGGGAGAGCGCCTGCCTTGCACGCAGGAGGTCAGCGGTTCGATCCCGCTAGGCTCCACCAATATTTTCAATCACGGCGGCGTGGCTTAGTTGGCTATAGCGTCCGGTTCATACCCGGAAGGTCGGGAGTTCGAATCTCTCCGCCGCTACCATTTAATAAATAATATACGTGGACCCTTAGCTCAGCTGGTTAGAGCTATCGGCTCATAACCGATTGGTCACAGGTTCGAGTCCTGTAGGGTCCACCAGCGTTTTATTTATTAGTTATAATCTGGAGGAATACCCAAGTTTGGCTGAAGGGATCGGTCTTGAAAACCGACAGGGGAGTAAAATCCCGCGGGGGTTCGAATCCCTCTTCCTCTTCCATTATTTTTTTGAGAACCACGTTATGTGTGTTTTTTATTATCTCCATATTAATTGCGCCCATAGCTCAGATGGATAGAGCGTTAGATTCCGGTTCTAGAGGCCACAGGTTCGACTCCTGTTGGGCGCACCATTTAAGTCCTTATTTAAGGCTTTTTTTTTGGCTTTTTTTTACAAAAGCTATAAATTTCCGGTATAATGGAGAGTGATATTGAGACAGAGTAGTTCATTTCAACTATTTTGAAGGAGTGATGTACATGATGAACATGTCAGTGTTTGAACGGTATTGCTTGACGTTACCGGAAGTGAGTCTAACCTATCCTTTTGATCAAGTGACGAAAGTTTATAAAGTAACTGATAAAGTTTTTGCGATTATCGGAAATGAACAGCAAATTTCTTTGAAGTGTGAACCGGAACGCGCCCTAATGTACCGCACAATGTATGTAGGCGTTACACCAGGCTACCATTTAAATAAAACACATTGGAATACAATTGATTTAAATACTGATGTTGAGGAAATCGATTTGAAAATTATGATTCAACACTCATATGAATGTGTGATTGCTAAGCTGAAGAAAAAGCAGCGCGAACAGTTACAACAACAATTTTATTTTTGACAATTAACCTAGGAGGAATAAAATAATGAAACCTTTATTACCTGAAAGAAGTAAAAGTTTATTTAAACCATTAGTAATTAGCTACTTAGTAGTTAGCTTTATGCTACTCGTTTTTGATTATTGGCAAAATGGTTCAGTGACGGCAGCGTCGTATACGCTGATCACATTTTTAGTAACTGGCCTCGTGGTAATTTTACTTTCAAAATGGAAAGTGAAAAATCAAGCCATTCAAGAAGGGTTATTTTTATTCCTCTCGATTATGTTTATTTTCTTGTTAGTTATTGCTTATTTTATTTTAGCGAATTAACCAAGTTTTTGAAAGTTAATGCAAATCAGGATAAACTCACCATTCTACAATTGAAAAACTCCTTAAAAACATGTATAATAAAGCCTATTAAAGTTACTTTTTCGCTTTGCGTTGAAGTAGCTATTTAAGAAAGAGAAGTGACGAATTTGAGAACAGATATTCGAAATATAGCAATCATTGCCCACGTTGACCATGGGAAAACAACTTTAGTAGATGCCCTTTTAAAACAAAGTAACATTTTCCATGCAAAGGAGCAAGTTGCTGACCGTGTAATGGATAGTAATGATTTAGAGCGTGAGCGCGGGATTACAATCTTAGCAAAAAATACGTCAATCGTATACAAAGACACGCGTATCAATATTATTGATACACCAGGACATGCCGATTTCGGTGGAGAAGTTGAACGTGTATTAAAAATGGTTGATAGTGTTTTACTTGTTGTAGATGCATATGAAGGTGCAATGCCACAGACGAAATTCGTATTGAAAAAAGCGTTAGAATTAGGATTACGCCCAATCGTTGTTATCAATAAAATTGACCGCCCCGATTCACGTCCGCAAATTGTTATCGATGAAGTATTTGACTTATTCGTTGAACTTGGAGCAAGTGATGAGCAATTAGACTTTGCTGTTGTTTATGCATCAGCTCGTTCAGGATATGCAATGCTTGAACTTGAAGATGAGTCTGAGACATTATTACCATTATTTGAAACAATTATTGAACGTGCTGAACCACCAACAGGTGAAATGGATGCACCGTTCCAAATGTTATTAACAACAATTGATTCAGATGGATACTTAGGACGTTTAGTTGTTGGTAAAATCGAAAATGGCGTGCTACGTAAAAACATGCAAGCAACATTAATTCACAACTACACAGAAATGAAAAATGTTAAAATTGGTGCACTTTACATGTACGATGGTTTAGGTCGTAAAGAAGTTGAAGAAGCAAAAGTTGGGGATATCGTTGCCATTCGTGGAATTGACGCTCAAATCGGAGATTCATTAACTGATCCAAGCCACCAAGTTGCTGTTGAGTTCGTTAAAATTGATGAGCCAACACTAAGCATGAACTTCATGGTTAATGATTCACCATTTGCTGGACAAGAAGGGAAATTCGTAACAAGCCGTCACGTAAAAAACCGTCTTTTAAAAGAATTAGAAACAAACGTAAGTTTGCGTCTTCAAGAACTTTCACCAGATACGTTCAAAGTAAGTGGACGTGGAGAATTACATTTATCAATCTTAATTGAAACAATGCGTCGTGAAGGTTTCGAATTCCAAGTTTCTAAACCAACTGTTATCATCAAAGAAGTTGATGGAAAACGTGAAGAACCGTATGAACGTGTAACAATCGATGTTCCTGAAGAATTCGTTGGAGCTGTAATTGAGAAGATGGGTGTGCGTAAAGCTGAAATCGTTAATATGACAGCTGCAGTCAATGGATACTCTCGTTTAGAGTTCGTTGTTCCTTCACGTGGATTAATTGGATTCCGTAATGAATTCATGACAGATACAAAAGGAAACGGAATCATGAACAGCTTTATCGAAGGTTACGGAGAATTCCGTGGAGATATTCCAACACGTTCACGTGGATCGTTAATCGCATCTGAGACTGGTGTTGCAACGCAATACTCAATCGTGAGTGCGCAAGAACGTGGAGATATCTTCGTTGAGCCAACAACAAAAGTATATGCTGGAATGGTTATCGGGGTTAATGCGAAACAAAGCGACCTTGAAATTAACATCAGCCGTGCAAAACAATTAACAAACGTACGTAGCTCAGGAACTGATAATGCGGCGAAAATGGATTCAATTCGTAACTTAAGCCTTGAAGAATGTTTAGACTTCATTGGTGCTGACGAATTTGTTGAAATTACACCAGATTCAATTCGTATGCGTAAACGTCACTTAGATCCAAGTGTTCGTAAACGTGCTGCACGTTACGGTGAAGAAGCTGTCCAAGGACAAAAATAATTTAAATTCAACATAGAAACAAGTGGAATACTGTTTCTATGTTTTTTTATTGGCAAATTTTCGGAATTAATTGTCAAATTCCCAATAAAAATAAGTTGACAAAAAAAGTGAAGTATGACTGTTTGCAAAAAAACATGAGAATTCGTAGAATGAAAAGAGTATGAGATAGGGGGAGTAAAATGATTGTGTATGCATCAAAAACACAAAATGTAGCACGTTTTGTGAAAAAACTCAAATATCAGCAACAATTCGAGATTCATTCTGGTGAAGAACGCGTGAATCAACCATTTGTTTTAATCACGTATACGACTGGTTTTGGTGAAATTCCGCAAGAAGTTCAACGTTTTTTAGCCAATAATCACCAATGGCTTGTCGGTGTCGCTGCAAGTGGAAATCGTAATTGGGGTGATAATTTTGCGAAAGCTGGAGAATTGATTGCGGCAACGTATCAAACACAACTCATTCACAAGTTTGAGCTCGCCGGGTTAACACAAGATATTCAAATTTTTGAACAAGGAGTCGATCAAAGTGAGTTATTTAGAAAAGAATAATTTATTATTTCAACAAGTAGATGGTTTTTATGATTTATCAAAAGATATCGAGGCAAGAGATGAATTCTTAGCCGAGGTAGCAGCGAATACGCGCCAGTTTGAGAGCGAAGCACACCGTTTACAGACTTTAATTGCGGAAGGCTATTATATTGATTTTTATCAAAATTACGATGAAGCACAAATTGAATTTGTGCGAGCTGTCGTTGGAGAACGACAATTTCAATTTCAATCATTTATGGCAGCTTCGAAATTTTATCGTGATTATGCAATGAAATCTGATGATCACAAAGTCTATTTAGAAACATATGAGCAACGGATTGTTACGGTCGCACTAGCTCTAGCTGAGAATGATGCTGAAAAAGCGTGTGAATACGCAACAGCGATGATTGACCAACGATTTCAACCTGCGACACCAACATTCCTAAATGCTGGAAAAAAGCGACGTGGTGAGTTGGTTTCGTGTTTTTTATTGCAAGTTGAAGATAGTTTGAATAGTATCAACTATACATTAGGAACAGCAATGCAATTATCAAAAATTGGTGGGGGAGTAGCGATTAATTTATCAAAACTCCGATCGCAAGGTGAAGCGATTAAAGATGTTGAAAATGCCTGTAAAGGCGTTGTACCAGTTATGAAGTTACTAGAAGATGCTTTTAGTTATGCTGATCAAATGGGGCAACGAAAAGGCGCTGGTGCTGTGTATTTGAATGTTTTCCATTGGGATGTGGAAGCCTTTTTAGATACGAAAAAAATTAATGCCGATGAAAAAAGCCGGATTCAAACGTTATCAGTTGGTTTGATAGTGCCGGATAAATTTTTTGAATTAGCGAAAGCAAATGAGCCTTATTATGTATTTGCACCAAAGACGGTTGAAAAAGCGTTTGGAATTGCTCTTGATGAACTTGATCTAGATGAATGCTACGATGCGTTAGTTGCACATCCTAAAGTAAAAAAACGTCAACTGAATGCACGTCAACTCTTAACTCAAATTGCTCAAACTCAGTTTGAATCGGGGTATCCATATATTGTTTACAAATCACAAGCAAATCGTGAGCATGCCTTGAAAGCGATTGGTGATGTGAAAATGTCAAATTTATGTACAGAAATTTTTCAATTACAAAGTCCAACCTTGATTACCGATTATGGTCAAGCTGATGAAATTGGTTATGATATTAGTTGTAATCTCGGTTCGTTAAATATTGTTAATGTGATGGAACAATCGAGTTTAGCTGCGAGTGTGAAGACGGCAGTTGATGTCTTAACCGCTGTTAGTGATCAGTCTAACATTGAAAATGCCCCAGGTGTTGTGAAGGCAAATGCTGATTTCCATGCGATTGGTTTAGGTGCGATGAACTTACATGGTTTTTTAGCCAAAAATCAAATTCCATACGAAAGTGAACTCGCGAAAGAATTTGCGCAAGCTTTTTTCATGGCAGTCAACTTTTATTCATTACAACGGAGTATGGAACTTGCGAAAATTCGCCAAGTAACATTTATGCATTTTGAACAAAGTACGTACGCGGATGGAAGCTATTTTACAAAGTATTGCACCAAAGATTATCGGCCAACAACAGCTCGAGGTTTTGCGCTCTTCAATGGAATTGAACTGCCTAGTCCAAAGCAGTGGGAAGTCCTAAAAGCACAAGTAATGAAGCATGGACTGTATCATGCCTATCGGTTAGCAATTGCACCAACACAATCAATTGCATATATTCAAAATGCGACACCATCAATTGCACCAATTGTTGAGCATATTGAAACGCGAACGTATGGGAATGCAATTACATATTATCCAATGCCGTTTTTAAGTCGGGATACGTACTTTGCGTATAAATCGGCTTACCATATGGATATGATGAAAGTCATTGATTTAATTGCAGTTATTCAACCTCATATTGACCAAGGAATTAGTACGATTTTGTATGTCACAAATGAAACGAGCACACGTGAGCTTGCACGTTTGTATATTTATGCTTGGCAAAAAGGGTTGAAAAGTTTGTATTATACTCGAACAAAAAATCTGACAATCGATGATTGTTTAGCGTGTTCGGTTTAGGAAGGTGAAAAAATGAAAGCAGCAGTCAATTGGAACCGTATGGAAGATGAATTTACTAAAGTATTTTGGGATCAAAATGTCCGTCAGTTTTGGGTTGATGAAGAAATTCCATTAACTGATGATAAATTAACCTATGCGCAATTACTACCAGAAGAACGCTGGACGTATGAACGAATTTTAGGTGGGTTAACGTTACTAGATACAGAACAAGGTGATGTTGGGATGCCACTACTTGGTAAGGCGGTTGAAAAACAACAACAAAAAGCAGTCCTCTCATTTATGGGGGCAATGGAGCACATGCATGCGAAAAGCTATAGTAGTATTTTTTCAACTTTATGTACGATGCCGCAAATTGACACAATCTTTGAATGGGTTGTCACAAATGAAATTTTACAAACAAAAGTTGATGTTGTAACAAGCCGCTATGAAGCTATCCGTGATCAACAAAGTTTATATGAAGCTATGGCAACAAGTGTCTTTTTAGAAAGTTTCCTCTTTTATTCAGGCTTTTTCTATCCTTTATATTTAGCTGGACAAGGAAAATTGATTAATAGCGGTGAGATTATAAATTTAATCATTCGTGATGAAGCGATCCATGGGATGTATACGGGAATGTTAGCGCAAGGTGTATTTGAGACGTTGACGGCTAAACAACAACAAGATGCGGTCAACAATGTCCAATTAACCTTTGAACAACTGTACGGCCTAGAACAACAATATACGCGTGAGTTGTATCAAGAGTTAGCACTTGAAAGTGAGGTTGAAACGTTTATTCGTTATAATGCTGATAAAGCGATGATGAATATTGGCCTTGATCCCGTATTCCAACTTGACCCAAGCTTAGTTAATCCATTGGTGTTGAATGGCTTGCGAACAGAAACGAAAAATCATGATTTCTTTTCAACGAAAGGGAACGGTTATGTCAAGGCGATGAATGTAGAATCATTACAAGATAGTGATTTTTATTTCTAAAATTTATAAAAAAAAGGCATCAGCGATTAGTGGCTGGTGTCCTCATGAGAATTTTCGATATTGAATAAATCTTTTTTAAGTTTAAAAATTAAAACTAAAGTAAAACATAAAGCTAAGATGGTGTTGAAAAACCAAATTTTTTCAGTAACAACTGACATAAATTGATAGAGCATGACTCTCTCCTTTCTATATAATGAAAAATAACCTATTTTCATTATATAGTTTATTCGAGCTTTTGTAAACAGATTTTAATCTTTTTTCGTTTAATATTGGTCTAAATTCAAAAAAAATCAACATTGTTGATTTCTTCTGAAGGAAGTTGAAATTCGAATCTGAAATTGAAAAATGAAATAAAAATCACTCAGCTATGAATTGAGAAGTAATCGCAATCGCTGCGATTTATATGAAAATTAGTAATTGAAAGCAAGTGAAATCACAAAATACAGAAAAAACAAAAAAATTCAAGCCTTGAATTGATTTTTTTGATGAGTAAAATAAAGTCAGGATACAATGTGAAGGTTTTAAAATTCCATTGTTTGAAGAGAGGGAGGAAGATTATTATCAAACAAAGGTAATAGTCGCTAGCGCATGAGTGGACATATGGTAATTAAACGGGATGGACAAAAACAACCATTTAAACTAAACAAAATTGAGGAAGCGATAACGAAAGCGTATCGTGCAACGGGAGAAATTTTAGCAGAAGATGTATTAACTCAAATCACAACATCACTGCTTAATCAAATTGAAATTCAAGAACTTGATGTTGAGACAATTCAAGATTTGGTCGAAAAACAACTCATGCATACAAATTCTGAAGTTACCAAACGGTATATTTTATACCGCGAGCAACGGACAGCAGAACGAAAGAAACGAACGAAAGAAAAATTCATTCTTGATGGGATCGTTGCGGTCGAAAAAAACGATGTGAATAATGAAAATGCAAATATGTCAGCACACACACCAGCTGGACAAATGATGACATTTGCATCAGAAACAACAAAAGATTATACACACCATTATTTATTAGCTCCTAAGTATTCACAAGCTCACCGAAGTGGAGCCATTCATATTCACGATTTAGATTACTATCCGAGTAAGACGACAACATGTTTACAATATGATTTAGCTGATTTATTTGAGCGTGGATTTAAAACTAAGAATGGTTCGATTCGGACTCCACAATCAATTCAAAGTTATGCAACACTAGCGACCATTATTTTCCAAACGAATCAAAATGAGCAACATGGAGGTCAATCAATCCCTGCTTTTGATTTCTTTATGGCGCCGGGTGTATTGAAAACATTCCATAA
>JBOFSL010000181.1:0-1034 GCA_051651525.1 Culicoidibacterales bacterium
TGGAGATTTATTATTATTAGAACTCATTTCAACAATCGAAAAACAAGCAACGCTGCAATGCCCAATTACGGTATGTCAATATGAAAATGATAGTATAATGATGATGATTGGTACAACTGTCGAAACGCAAGTAATCGCGATTATTGAAGCAATTGTTTCGAGTCAATATCAGTATAATGTTCAGTTTCGAGTTGGGTATCAAAAACTAGGTGTAGAGCGTAAAGTTGAGGATTTCCTTGACAGTATTTTATATATTATGAAATACCCAAAATATCAAGTGAAGGCAGCAATTGATGACCGTTTCGAGCTAACAATGGACATTGCCCGCTATACCGCAATTAAACAAGCGATGAACGAGCGAGATGGCCGCCACTTACAATTGATGTATCAACCAAAAATCAATAATAAAACTAAAATTATTCATTCATGCGAAATATTGAGTCGTTGGCACAACCCTGAGTTAGGGATGATCATGCCGTACGAATTTTTACCAATTGTGAAAAATTTACATCAAGAAATTGTTTTTGATGCGCTTGTTTTTGAAGAAGCATGTAAACAATTTAGTAATGAAATGGGCAGTCAGCAACATTTTTCGGTTAACATTTCAGTAAAAGCAATTTCAGATGATGAATTCGTGGCGGATTTAATGGTAATGGCGAACAAACATCAAATTTTACCACAGCGAGTGACACTTGAAATTGTTGAAGATATTTGTACGTTTAACTTTGATAAAATTGTGCAAAATATTGATGCATTAGTCAAATTAGGCTTTTTAATTTCAATTGATGACTTTGGTACAGGCTATTCATCGTATTCCCGATTAGCAGAACTGAATTTTTCAGAAGTGAAAATTCCTCGGGAGTTTTTACTATTAGAAGAAAAAATTTCCTTGAGTAAAAATAAAAAAATCTTGAGTGGAATTGTTAACGTATGTAAAGCTCTTAATTGTAAAATTGTCATTGAAGGTGCAGAAACACAAGCCAATATTGAATTAGCGGAAGAATTAGAGATTGACTATGTTCAAGGTTATTTCT
>JBOFSL010000182.1:0-5609 GCA_051651525.1 Culicoidibacterales bacterium
ATACGCAATTAAATCCGTTAATTCACTCGCTGTATGACCGTGTGCTAAAACATCTGTCAAATACGGTGTTGGTTTTGAAGTCGCACTTAAATAACGATCAAGCGTTGCCATTACTTGACGTAATAACGCAAATTCTTCATCGTTATTTTCATGAATATCAGGAAGTGATTCAACAGAAGCGAATAAATACCCTTCTTCGCTTAACATTTCGCAACGTTTCGCACGTGTAATCACTTCAAGATTAATGCGAATTGCCCCACTTGGTGTACTCGCACGTGCCGTAATGCGTGCAATTCCTCCGAATTCGAAAATTTCTTCAATCTCTGGATTCTCCGCAAGTGGATTTTTTTGGCTCGCGAGGAAAATATATCCTTGATGATGTTCCATTGCTTCATGGACCGCCTGAACTGAATGCTCACGACCTACATCTAATTTTATTTGATTATGTGGTAACGCAATCACACCTCGTGTTGCAATCATTGGTAATTCATGCGTCCCTGTCAACATTGATAATTCTGACATGAAAATCCCTCCATTTCGTATAACTGTTCTTCTGTAGTGTAACAGACTTTGCTTGCAAAAGGAATAAAAGTACCTTTTAACCAGCAAATTTTACAATTTTTTTGGCATTTACCTAGTAATTCGTAAGAAAAACAGCCCTCTCATTCACACCAATGAAAGATGTGTTTGGTGAAAGGACTGCTTTTCATTACTTCGTTGTATCCAGTGTTGGTAAATACACAAATTCAGGTTTTTTCGTTGTGAGTGTCTCCGCCGTGATTACACACTTTTGGACATTCGCAACACTTGGAACATCAAACATAATTTCAAGCATAATTTCTTCAATGATTGCTCGTAATCCACGCGCTCCCGTTTTACGATCAATTGCTTTTTGAGCAATTGCCTGTAACGCTTCCTTCGTAAACTCAAGTTCGATACCATCTAATTGAAGTAAGTATTGGTATTGCTTAATAATTGCATTTTTTGGCTCAGTTAAAATTGTTTGCAATGCCTCAACATCTAAAGGAATTAAACCTGCAATAATTGGTAAACGACCAACTAATTCAGGAATTAAACCGAATTTTGTTAAGTCATGTGGCTCAACAAATTCGTAAATATCTTCAATTTCCTTTTCTTCTTGAGAATGGAAGCCAATCACTTTTTTATTCAAGCGGTTTTTGACTACTTTCTCAATTCCATCAAAAGCACCACCACAAATAAAGAGAATATTTGTCGTGTCAATTTGTAAAAATTCTTGATTTGGATGCTTACGCCCACCTTGCGGTGGTACGTTTGCTTTTGTACCTTCTAAAATTTTTAACAATGCTTGCTGCACACCTTCACCAGAAACATCACGTGTAATTGATGAATTTTCTGATTTACGGGCAATTTTATCAACTTCATCAATATAAATAATCCCTTGTTGGGCACGCTCAATATCAAAATCAGCCGCTTGAATTAAGCGAAGTAAAATATTTTCAACATCTTCACCAACGTACCCAGCTTCAGTTAAGGCCGTAGCATCCGCAATTGCGAATGGCACATTCAAGACTTTGGCTAATGTTTGGGCTAATAATGTTTTCCCACTTCCAGTTGACCCTAAGAGTAAGACATTACTTTTGCTAATTTCAATATTTTCTTCATTGCGATTTGCATGTAATCGTTTGTAATGATTATATACCGCAACTGCTAATGATTTTTTTGCTCGATTTTGACCAATCACATATTGATCAAGGTGTTCTTTAATCTCATGTGGTTTTAACAGCTCATCTAATTCCAAAACTGGTGCTGTGCTATTTTTCTTGTTGCCGTGTTGAGCACCCTCTTGACCGAACAAAATATCGTGTGATAATTCAATACATTCGTTACAAATAAGTGCGCCATCACCACCAGCAAATAAGTGTTCAACTTCATTTTGTGATTTCCCACAGAATGAACAGTGAGCTTGATTTTGTTTCGACATACAAGTTACCTCCCTTAAATGAGCAATAAAGGTGCGATTTTACACCGCACCTTTTCGCTCTTTTATCAAGTTTTGTTCTAATACAAATTGTATCAGTCGTGTTATCGATATATTTCACACCCTAAGACTGAATCACTTCTAGTTTCAAGGTGTGAAGTATAAAATTAGTTAGCTGATGCTACTAATAATTCGATTACTTTTTTCATTTTGATGTCATGTTTTAAAGCGCCAATGTTTTGACCTAATAATGGGCGAATTGCTTCGATATCCATTTGGTACATGTCAGCCATTGTTTGTAATTCTGCTTCAACTTGCTCATCAGTTGCATCGATTCCTTCAGCATCAGCGATTGCTTCTAAAGTTAATCCTGTACGGATGTTTGTTTCAGCTTGATCTTTCATTTGTCCACGAACTGCAGCTAAATCTTGACCAGTGAATTGCACGTATTGTTCGAAGTTTAAACCTTGTTGGCTTAATTGTTGTTCGAAGTTTTTAATCATGTTATCAATTTCAGTATCGATCATTTCTGGTGCGATTTCCATTGATGCATTTTCAGTAGCAAGACGAACTAATTCGTTTTTCGTGTGACTTTCAGCTGCTTCAGCTTTTTCCACTACTAAACGTGTACGAGTTGTGTTGTTGAAGTCTTCAACAGTTTCAACTCCGTCCATTCCTAATTCAGCAACTAAAGCGTCGCTTAATTCTGGAACGATACGTTCTTTAATTTCGTGTACTGTTACAACGAATTTAACTGGTTGTCCAGCTAAGTCTGCTGCATGGTAAGTTTCTGGGAATGAAACTTCGATTTCGCGAGTTTCTCCAGTTTTTGCTCCAACTAATTGCTCTTCGAATCCTGGGATGAATGAATTACTTCCGATTGCTAATGAATGGTTTTCACCTTTTCCGCCATCGAATGCAACTCCGTCTTTGAATCCTTCGAAGTCGATAACAGCAGTATCACCCATTGCTACTTCTCCGTCGTTTTTCACTAACATTTCAGCCGATTTTTCACGTGCTGCCATTGTTTCTTTTTCCATATCAGCTTCTGTTACTTCAACTTCTAAAGCTTCAACGCTTAATCCTTTGTAATCACCAAGTGTTACTTCTGGACGTACTGCTACTTCTGCAGTTACAACAATATTGTCGTTTTGTGGTTCAAATGCTTCGATATCGATTGTTGGCATTGATACTGGATCAATTCCTGCTTCATCTAAAGCTGCTGGATAAGCAACTGGTAAAGCCATATCTAAAGCTTCATGGTATAGAGATTCTTTACCATATTTTTTTTCGAATAATGCACGTGGCATTTTTCCTTTACGGAATCCTGGTTCACTTACTTCTTGCACAACTTTCGCAAATGCTTTATCCATCGCAGTAGCGAATACTTCTTCTGAAATACTAAACGTCAACTTTACGCGACTATTTTCTAATTTTTCAACTTTAACTGACATGTTAAAATTCCTCCATTCATTCTTATACAACACTTATATTCTAGCGGAATCACCGATAAAATTCAATTGTTAGATGCATTTTTTTTAGCAATCTCCCATTAAATTTGCTAAAAAGGCAAGTTTTTGATGTTTTACAGCTGAAATATTAGAAATTCTAATCGGTTAATCATCAATTTTTCCAGTTAGCATACCTTGGACTTGCTCTGTCATTGCGACGATAAATGTCTCGACACTCTCAAATCCACTTTCGCTTAATGACTTTGGATACATTTGTAAAATTTTCCACATCATCAACTGCTGCAACAATTCTTGATTTTCACTTTGCTGACTGACGGCTTTCCGCACCAATTGAATCCATGGCGTTGCTTCAATTGGTTGGAGGTGCGCATAGCTTGCAAACACGATTCCTTGTTGTGCGAATACATCAAGAACGAGTGCCAAATACGGTGGTTCAATTTTTTTGTCTTCAAGCAATTGTTCAATCATTTTGAAAATATCTGGTTGGTGCATAAGCTCAGGCCAGTTTTGGAACTGACTTACAAGTTGTTCAAAGGCGGGGTTTGGCATTTGGAGTAAGTGACGACACATTTGTCGTTCTTGCTCAACAAATTTTTGACGAATTTCCACTAATTCGCTGCCGAAACTGGCTTGTGTTTGCTCATCGATTTGTTCAAGTAGCGCTTGAACTTGTTCAAATAAGCCAGTTCGTGCGTACGCTCGAACAAGTGGTATGAAATAGTGTTGGTCTACTGCTTGACCACTTTCAAAATATTGAATAAACGCGTCGTCCATTTCCAACTTAATTAGCAATTCAATTAACCGCTGCGTTTGTTGTTCCGTATATGCTTGTGGTATTTCTAATAGTGTTAAGATAATCGCGCTTGCTTCACTTGGTGCATTTGCAATGTCATATTGTTCAGCCAAAAATAAGCGCTGATCTACTAATGTAATAATCATCAAGACTCTCCTTAAAAGACAAAAAACAGCCTCGGCTGTTTTTATTTTGTATAGTAGTCCATCATTTTTGATGTCTGTTTTTAAAATGGCATCCCAAGAGGGATTCGAACCCCCGACCGACGGCTTAGAAGGCCGTTGCTCTATCCAGCTGAGCTATTGGGACATTTACAATTTTAATTATAGCATTTTTTCATGTTTTGGCAAGTAGAATCTTGTTTTTTTCTTATCTGCCCCTCGTCCCAATGTTTTTTCAGCAGATTTTCAGTTGCTTTGTGGCTCATTTTGCATACAATGAAGGCAGCACCTCATTATCTGGGGGTCAAAAAAAGGAGGATTTTTTTATGCGTTTATCACCTGCTGTTGAAACAGCTTTAAATGTCCAAATGAATTATGAATTTGAATCTGCTCACGTCTACTTAGCGCTTGCTGCTTATGCTGCCGAGCTTGGTCTTGATGGATTTGTGAATTTCTTCCAAGTTCAATATCAAGAAGAAGTCGCTCATGCCCAAAAATTTTTCACGTATATCAATGATCGTAATGGTCGCGTTGAAATTGCTGGATTTGCTACTCCGCAAAAAGAGTATACTTCTTTACTTGAAGCTTTTGAAGCTGCTCTCCACCACGAAGAAGGTGTTTCTCAACGTATTCACACCCTAATGCAACAAGCTCATGCCGAAAGTGATTATTCAACTGTGAACTTTTTAGAATGGTTCATCAAAGAACAAGTCGAAGAAGAAAGTACAGCGCATACGATTATTGCTAAGTTAAAACTTTTAAGTGATGGTGCTGGTCTCTATTTGCTCAATCAAGAATTAGCATCGCGGGCATTTGTCCCACCAGTTGCGTAAATTCATCCATAATTCAAAAAACTCGTTGACGCCAACGAGTTTTTTTAGTTTAAAACCAGATTCGACACTCACTAAACCAGCACACCTTCGCTGAGCTGCTTGCGCTGCCAATAAAATCACACCACCGCGTGCATTCGCACCAATGCAAACAATATCGCCATACGTTGCCTTCGAGCTCTCGCGTTTTTTCGTTAAAACATCCATTAGTCTTGGACACTTTCAAAATCAATTGCGACAAATTTTTCGATTAAACGACTTGGTGAAGCATAAATATTATCCTTAGCAATCAATGGTTGCACCAAAATCGTGTGGAATCCCATTAACTTGCCGCCAAAAACATCGGTTAACAACTGGTCACCAATGTTGGCAATTTTATGACGGGGAATATCT
>JBOFSL010000183.1:0-3455 GCA_051651525.1 Culicoidibacterales bacterium
AACTTTATACCAAACTTGGAATTTGTTTGCTCCATCGATAAATGCTGATTCTTCTAGTTCTTTTGGAATTCGTAAATACGCTTGACGTAAAAGGAAAATTCCAAATGCCGTTGAAACTTGTAAAACAATTAAACCAAGATACGTATTACGCAGGCCTAATTCACCAGTTAAGCGGAATAGTGGTGCCATATAGAGTTGGAACGGTACCATCATTGTTGCAATAATTAAGGCAAGAACAACGCCACGTCCGCGGAAATCCATTCGTGCGAGTGGATATGCTGCTAAACTACAGAAAATCAAGTTCAACGGAACAGCTAGTGCCGTTACGATGACAGTATTCATAAAGTAGCTCCCAAAATTCGCTTTTGAAAAGGCATCAATAAAGTTTTGGAAGGTTGGTGCAAGTGGTAAAATTGTGTCATAGATTCCTTCGCTTGCTGGCTTGAGTGACATAAAGATCGTCATTAAGAATGGTCCAACCGTGATAAATGTAATTCCAATCATCACTGTATAGAGTAAAATTTTTCGGATTATTAATAATTTTTTTTGACTTTTCATAGTAGCCTCCTATGCACGTAAATCTTCTTCACGATTTTTTGTTAATTTCATTTGTAATAATGATGCACCGATTGCTAAGACAAGGAGTACTAACCCTGCAGCTGATGCAATACTCACGTCTAATTGTTTAAAGTTATCGTAAATGTACATAACAAGTGTTGTTGTTGCACCTGCTGGTCCACCACCTGTTGTTAATTGAATTTCTTCAAAAATTTTCATACCGGCAATGATTGTCATAACTGAAACAAGTGTAATTGATGGCACTAACATGGGTACTGTAATTTTTTTGAACTGTTGGAACGGAGTTGCCCCATCAATACTTGATGATTCATAGACATCTTTTGGAATTGATTGTAACCCTGCAAGATAAATAATCATGTAATAGCCTAAACCTTTCCAAACTGTGATCGCACCAACTGCAAATAATGCTGTTGTCGAACTCGTCAGTAAGTTTGTTGGACTATCAAAGACACCCATTGTCAGGAGCATATTTGAAATGACACCACCTTGTGCATACATTGATTTCCACATTAACGCTGCGACCACCATCGGTGTGATTACAGGTAAGTAGTATAAAATTCGGAATGCTTTTGCACCGCGAATTTGCTGATTGACTAGTACTGCTAAAATCATTGGCAAGAAAATATTCAGTGGTAAGATGAAGATTAAGAATGCAAAAGTGTTTTTCATCGCATTCCAGAATTTTGGATCAGTAAAGATATATTCGAAGTTTGCAAACCAAACAAATTCACCCGTACCTGCAATAATTTTATAATCTTGGAAACTCCACAGGAGTGCTTCTATAATTGGTAAAATGAAGAAAAGTCCCAAAATAATAATCGATGGTATTAAGAATAACCATGGTGTTGCTTTTTTTAATAATTTTGGATTTTTCAGTTTGCTCATGGACATACTTTTTTGTTGACTTTTTGTCAGGGTCGTAGCGACTGATGATGTTGCCATAAAAAAATCTCCTTTTTTTTATTTTTTCAGGAAACACTTTGACGTGTTTCCTGAATGTTTTTTAGAATGATACAGTTTCCCCTGTTTTTTCAAACGAACTTGTCCATGCTGCTTCTAATTCTGTTAATGCATCTTGCGGTGCTAAATCACCTTGTAATGTTTTAACGAAAATTGTTTTTGTTGCATCACGAAGATCCGCACTATTTTCTGTTGGTGGAATTAATACTTGTGCACGTTCAAGTGATTCAGATGCTTGTAACATTCCTAATGCTTTCGGTGAATCACCAGGTTCTGTAAAGTAGCTATCTTCTAATGAAGCAATTGTTGCTGGTAATACTGTTCCTGCTGTTTTTGAGAATTCTAATTGATTGTCTGCATTTGTCACAAATTCAGCTAACGCAACTGCTGCTGCTTTGTTATCTGTTTTTGTTGGGACCGCAAAGTTCATTACCGCAACATTGACTGGTGCTTCAGCTTGTGCAAGTGGTTGCCCTGCTTTTGAATTGTTGTACACTTCTGGTGCGCCAGATTCAACTGGTCCTAAGAATGTTACACCACCTTCAATCATCGCTGTGTTTCCTGCCATGTATAATTCTTGACCAGTTTTGATTGATCCTTCTGCTGCTTCTTGTGGAATAATTCCTTCAGCATACATTTTTTGTGCTACTTCGAAGTATTCTAAGATTGCTGCATTACTTGCGAAACTTGCAACACCGTCTTTCACGATTTGTTCACCATTCGCTAATGTAACCATTTTTTCCATAATTGCATTTCCATCATTAATTACTGGATAGTACGCTGGTTTTCCTGTCGCATCCGTTACTTTTTTCGCTGTTTCATAAATTTCCATTGGTGTTGTTGGCATTTCGCTCACACCCGCTGCTTCTAAACTTGCACCGTTATACCATGAAACTGTTGTTGTTAAATACCAAGGTAATGCGTATAATCCACCATCATATTTTCCAGACTCGAATGGTCCAGTTAAGAATGAAGTATCCACACCCTCACTTAATTCATTTGTTAAGTCTAATAATCCGCCTTGTGCCGCAATATTTGACATGAAATGTGGGTTTAAATTGACAACATCTGGAACATCGTTACTTGTTAATGATGTTAAAACTTTTTGTTCAATTTCACCTTGTGGAATATCTTCAATAATTACATCCAAGTCCGGGTGCAAGCTTTCAAACTCTGCTTCTAAATTTGCGAAGTATGTATCGAATGGTTCACCTGATAATGAGGCTGTCCACATTGTGACTGTTCCCGATAACTCCCCTGTTTCTTCTGTCGTTGTGTCTGTTGGTTCGCTTGTTCCACATGCTGCTAAGCTTAAAGTAAGTGCTGCTGCTGTTGATCCAGCTAAGATTTTTTTGAATTTTTTCATTTGTTATTTCCCCTTTTCAAATTGAAATCGTTTACAAACTGATTATACTCCTCTTAACATTCACCTGTAAAGAGCTTTTTTCAAACTTATTTTTAATGAAAAGATTTTCAGTGCTATCAAACATGATAATATACAATCAAAACAAGAAGATTTACCATTTTTTATATATAAAATGCGATTTTATAACTGTTTTCGTGTGAAAAAAATGTTTTTTCAGTGTTTGTTTATTTTTTCAATAGCAGATCATTGAAACGTATTGCTCAAGAAAACATGACGTTTTCTTGAAAAAAATACATATATAATTCATATCATTGAAAAATGAAAAGATTTTCAATGATGATCCCACACCGCTCTTTCCAATTCCTTTGCGCTATGACTCCACACACCTTTTCATACTCACCAGTACGCAACTCATTGAATAAAATGCAAAAAAATCCAATTCCGTACGAAATTGGATTTTTATTTTTTCAGGAAACACTTTGACGTGTTTCCTGAATGTTTTTTAGAATGATACAGTTTCCCCTGTTTTTTCAAACGAACTTGTCCATGC
>JBOFSL010000184.1:0-2817 GCA_051651525.1 Culicoidibacterales bacterium
CCAATGTTTGCCTTACTCCACGATGAGCTCAATCATTTTTTTGAAATTAGTTGGCAAAATAAACGCTTATTTGGCTTCCAGGTGTTACGCGGCTATGGATTTATGTTCCTATTCAGTTTCATCGCATCACTCATTATGATGTTCTTCCAAATTAATGATGCTTCGGCCAATCAAGAAACGGTTGAATCACTCATATCACTTGTGCCTTTTATTTCAATAATTACGATTGTGATTCTCGCACCATTTGTTGAAGAAATTGTCTTCCGCTACCTACTCATTGGCGGGTTAAAAAAACACATGCCCATTTGGGGAGCCGCAACTATTTCGACTGTCGTCTTCGCTTTGATCCACGTTTTACAAGCTGGTGATTTTATCAATATTATCCCCTACCTTGCCCTTGGTGCCGGTTTAACATTTGCGTATGTACGGACAAATAATATTATGGTCCCAATTGCTTTACACTTTATTCAGAACTTCGTTGCTGTTTTAGTGTCACTCTCACTTTTATAATTTACATCTTGATGTTGATCCTTGCCACTCGCCACTGTTTCCACGTAAACAATGACGAGTGGTTTTTTAATGAATTGTGTCACGCTTAATTTTTTTTACAGTTCGAAAACAAGCGTTCGGACAGAAAAAAATTGCACTTGCTTTCTGCTAAGAAATAGTTTATGCTTCTCAAAGTACCACTTTTTACTGTTTTTTGGAACCAAAACAGGCGGAGTGGTTTTTTTGCGTGTTATTTTATGATTACCTTTAAGGAGTAGATATACATGAACCCTATTCAACCAAATAAAATGGCGATTCGGCCAATTTTACCTCTCTTACTCTCAATGGGCCTTCCGGCTATGCTTTCGATGTTTATCCAATCAATGTACAACATTGTTGATAGTATGTTTATCGCCCAATATAGCAGCGAGGCGCTCACGGCGGTTTCACTTGCTTTTCCCGTCCAGAATTTAATTCTCGCTTTTGCGGTCGGAACTGGTATTGGGATCAATGCCGTCGTTTCTCGTCGACTCGGTGAAAAAAATCAAGATGCTGCTAATAGCGCTGTGACTCACGGGCTCCTGTTAGCAATTATCACAAGTTTTGCGTTTTTATTGATCGGAAGTTTCCTAATTGAACCATTTTTCAATTTTTTCACTGATTCACCGGTTATTTTCGAACTTGGTGTAAACTATACGACGATTATCACGTGTTTTGCTTTCGGAACAATTATTCATATTGTCATCGAGAAAATTTTACAGGCAACTGGGAAGATGGTCTTTCCAATGATTTTTCTCGCAACTGGTGCAATTATCAATATCATTCTCGATCCAATTTTAATTTTCGGGCTTTTGGGATTCCCACAACTCGGTATTGAAGGGGCAGCAATCGCGACAATTATCGGTCAACTTTCAGCGATGACGTTAGCCATCCTCACCCTCGTTTTCGTGAAAGGTGATGTTCACTGTAAAATTCAAGGCTTTACTTTCAATTGGCATGTCATCAAAGACATTTATGCAATTGGTGTTCCGGCAACATTAATTTATAGTTTAGGTTCAATCTTAGTAATGGGCTTGAATACGATTTTAATTGGCTTTTCAGAAGCTGCCGTTTCATTATTCGGAATTTTCTTCAAACTGCAATCCTTTATTTTCATGCCGATTTTAGGGCTAACTCAAGGTCAACTCCCAATTATTGGTTATAATTACGGAGCCGAAAATCCACAACGGATTGATGAAACGATGAAGTGGAGTCTAATTATCACTGGAGCAATCGCTTTAGTCGGTACGATACTCTTCACGTTCGGATCAGCGACACTGTTGAGTTTCTTCCAAGCAACACCGGAAATTTATGAACTTGGTGCTATTGCCTTACCACTGCTCAGCCTGAGTTTCTTCCCAGCCTCGATTGCGTTAATTTTTTCAACATTATTCCAATCAATTAAACGTGGTGGTTTCTCTCTTGGGATTGCCTTATTACGTCAAGGTATTATCATTTTACCACTTTCAATTCTTGTTGCACCAACACTTGGTTTAACTGGCATTTGGTTAACATTTATTTTAGCTGAAACAATTGCCGCCCTCACCTCAATTGGCTTATTCTATTATCACCGTAAGCGTGATCCAATTTTCAACCGTGAAAGTGAAAGTGAAAGTGAAATCGACTTCACTACGCAAACTGCTTAAAAAAACGTCATGATCTCCTCACCTTTAATGGAGGAATCATGACGTTTTTTTGTCTGTATTCGGCTAAGCCGACACTTTTGTGAATATAGCTTGGGTCTTGAATTGCTTCCACTAAGAAGTGGGCCACACCCGCACGGACAATTTTCCGTGCATGAGTTCTGACTCCTTCACTTACTTCGCAATACTGCTGTGTTTGCGGACCATCTGCTTTTGACATTGGGCGCGCTCGTGTGTAATCTAGCCCACTTTCCCATCCTTTTTTAGCTCGCTATTATATAGAGAGTTTTGATATTAAATAATTTCGTAAATAAGTGGTAATTTCACAGTTGGTTCGGCTTGGATACTTACTCCTGCTAATACCGTGGTAATTTCTGAACTCACATCTTCACGATTCGCATATAAATAGGCAATTACTTCTCCAATTTCCACAAAATCACCAACTTTTTTCGTCAATACAATCCCAACACCATAATCAATGATGTCCTCTTTGGTTTGGCGACCGGCCCCAAGTGTCATCGCTGCATGCCCTAACGCAATTGCTTCAATTTCTTGAATATACCCAGCTTGTGTCGTGAGTACTGGAATTTTATACCTCGCATCTGGTAATAACGTCAAATCTTGAATCATCGCTAAGTCACCCTGT
>JBOFSL010000185.1:0-14655 GCA_051651525.1 Culicoidibacterales bacterium
ATCCTTATCAGACTACATTCAATATTTTAACACAAAACGTATTCAAAGCAAATTAGGAACAAGTCCTGTGAAATTTGCTTTACGTAACGCTCATTAATTTTCTTTTTTTTCAAACTCTACTTGACAGGGAGTAGCTCACCTGACATAAATTTTACTTTTCATTTTCTATTTCGACTTTTTTAGCAGCCTCTTATTAACTAGTAAACAGTTTTGTCGTATCACGAGAATAAGTCATTCAGACGCTTAGGCTTGCAGTTCTGCAATCAAAGCGAGTAAATCAACATCAGTTGCGTAATCAACATTAGGAACATCAAAACCATTAATCATATTGAATTCATGTTTTAATTCCCAATAAGCGGTAATTTCTTTGAAATTTTCAGGCGTTAATTGTTCAAGCAAAGCAGTTGTTTCTGCTTGAATGTTTGCATCCATTTCCCAAGAATCAGGACGATAAAAACCTTGGTTATCAAATTCGGGTTTTTGTCCATAAAGCATATCACGGAAGAATCGTGATTTATGTGCGAGTGGCGTTTCGTGTTTGTTATGATTTTGCATGACTTTAAAGACTGTTGCAACATAAAGGTTTAACATTGGAATATAAGCACTTGCGCGACTGACAATCGCTTTATCAACGACAATCGCTGCTTCGCCTTGAAGGGCTTGAAGTTGTTGTTGTAAAATTTTTGCAGTTTGTGCAAGGTGTGCTTTAGCAGTTCCAAGTGTACCTTTTTGATAAATTGCATAAGTCACATCAGGACCAAGGTATGAATAAGCAACTGTTTTAAACCCAGGATTTAAAACACCAGCAGCTTGAAGTTGATCAACCCAACGTTGCCAATCTTCACCACCCATAACTTTAATCGTAGCTTCAATTTCAGCATCAGATGCAGGTTCAATAACACGATAATCAAGTTCGTCAGTTGTAAAGTTTAAGGTATAGCCTTCAACAGGCTTTCCAACTGGTTTGAGTTGTGAGTCATATGTAATACCAGTTACAGGGTCAACTCGGCGAGGAGCGGCAATACTGTAGACGAGCAAGTCAATTCCTTGTGGGAATTGGTTTTGAATGGTTGAAATAACTGTTTGTTTGATCTCATCTGTAAAAGCATCTCCTTGGATGTCAACAGCAGGAATCCCAGCTTTTTTCGCACTATTTTGGAAATAAAGGTTATTCCAAAATCCAGCAGTTCCCGTTTTTTTTGCATTTGCTTCACGTTCAAATGAAACATTGATAGTTTCGGTACCAGCACCGAAAGCTAAAGCAATACGACTTGCGAGACCGAAGCCAGTAGAGCCACCAATAACTAATGCAGTTTTTGGACCATTAAAATTTGGCTGTTGTTGTGTGAGGGTAATTTGTTCTTGAATGAGGGTACCACAACCGAGTGGGTGACAGTTTAATGCTATAGAATTTCTAATTTTTGGTGTAATAATCATAAAATAATCGCTCCATTTTTTGAGTTTTTTCACTTTTTTGCAAAAAAGGTTTGAAATACAAATTAATTCGGTATACAATAATTTTATCATAAATACTTTGTTATTCAAAGCTTTTCGAGCAAAACTAGAGAAAATGAGGAAATAAATATGGAAATTACGAAAATAAAACAACTTGTGGAAATATTAGAACAATCATCATTGGCAGTATTAGAGTTAAGCGATAGCACAGGTGGAATCAAATTATCAAAAGCACCGATGACATTCCAAACAAACCAAGCACCAGCAGCAGTACAATTTATTGAACCAGAACATATAGAACAATCACCAACACGTGAACAGGCACCCGTCGAGCCGACAAATGTGGAAAGTATTCCATCACCACTTGTTGGCACATTTTATGCAAAACCAAGCCCGCAAGCCCCAGCGTTTGTTGAAGTTGGCGCAACTGTTAAAAAAGGACAAGTACTTTGTATTATCGAAGCGATGAAAGTTATGAATGAAATTAAAGCACCAACATCAGGCGTTGTTCGTGAAATTTTCGTGGAAACAGGTGAAATGGTTGAATTTGCGACGCCATTAATGAGCATTAGTGCTGAATAAGGAGGATGAATCATGATTCAAAAAATTTTAATTGCGAACCGTGGCGAAATAGCTGTCCGGATTATTCGTGCATGTCATCAATTGGGAATTCAAACTGTAGCAGTCTATTCAACAGCTGATAAAGAGACTTTGCATGTTCAATTGGCAGATGAAGCGATTTGCATCGGTGAACCAGCAGCGACGAAAAGTTATTTAGTGAAAGAACAAATATTAAGTGCTGCCTTGGTAACTGGTGCCGATGCGATTCACCCAGGGTTTGGTTTTTTATCAGAAAATGCACAGTTTGCGAAAATGTGTGCTGAATGTGACATTATTTTTATTGGACCAAAGGCTATAACAATTGATTTAATGGGTGACAAAGCCAATGCGAAAGCAACGATGATTCGAGCAAAAGTTCCGGTTATTCCAGGAAGTGACGGCGTTGTATCAAATATTGAGCAAGCAAAAAAAGAAGCCGATGGAATCGGATATCCAGTCCTCATTAAAGCTGTCAGCGGTGGCGGTGGAAAAGGTATGCGTTTAGCCCATAGTGCGATGGAGTTTGAAGCAAGTTTTCATGCCGCTCGTCAAGAAGCAAAAGCAGCCTTCAATGATGAACGTGTTTATTTAGAAAAATTTATTGAAAATCCACGCCATATTGAAGTTCAAATTATTGCTGATCAATATGGGAATGTGGTTCATTTAGGTGAACGTGATTGTTCAGTTCAACGTAATAATCAAAAACTCATTGAAGAGGCACCATCACAATTTATTGATGATAATTTACGACAAGCTCTCGGTCAAGCAGCAGTCAATGCCGCAAGCGAAGTTGGCTATATCAATGCCGGAACAATTGAGTTTTTAGTTGATAAACACAAAAATTATTATTTTATGGAAATGAACACGCGAATTCAAGTAGAACATCCAGTTACTGAGATGGTTACGGGAATTGATTTAGTCCAAACACAAATTCGTGTTGCAAATGGAGAACTTTTAAGTTTTACACAAGCAGATATTACTTTTACAGGACACGCAATTGAATGTCGAATCAATGCTGAAGATCCCGAAAAAAACTTCATGCCAAGTCCAGGGCTGATTCAAGGATTACATTTCCCTGGAGGAAATGGTGTTCGGATTGACTCAGGTGTGTACAACGGCTACAAAATCTTACCGTACTATGATTCAATGATTGCGAAAATCATTGTGCACGCTCAAACGCGTGAAGCCGCAATTATGAAAATGCAAGTTGCCTTAAATGAATTAATTGTCGATGGTGTCGCAACAACTGCTGATTTTCAATATCAGCTATTGAGTCACCCGACATTTCAAACGAATCAACATGACACAAGTTTTGTTGCTACAGTGATGGAGGAATAAAGGATGCTCACATTATTTCAATTAAATAAAGCAAAACGCCCACCAAAAACGCAAACGCCAGTAAAAGAAGCGCCAAATGATTCGTATACGAGTTGTAAAAACTGTGGACAATTAACGTACATTGAATCAATCCAGGCGAATGATTATTTATGTGCCAATTGTGGTGCGCAATACCAAATTAGTGCACGTGATCGGATTGATTGGTTAACTGATAGTGGTACGTTTAAAGAATTCAATAAAAAAATGCTTGTTCAAAATCCTTTGAAATTTCCAGGGTATGAGCAAAAATTAGCAGCTTTACGCAAATCAACTGGAAACGATGAAGCGGTGATGACTGGCTTTTGCCAAATTCGTGGAAAAGACTGTGTCATTGTTGTCATGGATAGTCACTTTTTAATGGGAAGTATGGGAAGTGTTGTTGGCGAAAAAATTGCGCAAGCGATTAGTGTTGCAACGAAAAAAGAACTCTCACTCATTATCTTTAGTGCTTCGGGTGGAGCGCGCATGCAAGAAGGTATTCATAGTTTAATGCAAATGGCAAAAACAAGCAGTTTACTGAAAAAACATCACGAAGCTGGCTTACTCTATATTAGCGTATTAACGAACCCAACGATGGGTGGTGTAACTGCAAGTTTTGCGAGCTTAGGTGATATTATTTTAGCTGAACCGCAAGCATTAATTGGTTTTGCAGGCGCACGCGTGATTGAACAAACAATTCATCAACAACTACCTGAAGGTTTTCAACGCGCTGAATTTCAGCAAACCTGTGGATTTGTTGATGCGATTGTCACTCGCCCAAAAATGCGGAAAACATTAGCCAAATTATTGAGTTGGCATGAGGAGGGGTAATAATGGAAGAAATCACACGCGAACAACTGCAAGAAATGATTCAAAAACTACGGAATGCAAATGGTGAGCAACCAGAGTTGGAAATGTTAGTTGCGCAACTGAAAGAATTAGATGATGCACTCGAACCAAAAACAGCATGGGATGTTGTCCAATTAGCTCGCCACAAACAACGGCCAACGTCAAGAACATATATTGAACAATTATTCCCAGATTTCTTTGAACTTCATGGTGATCGAAATTTTGGTGATGATCAAGCAGTGATTGCTGGGATTGCAACTTTTAAAGGTAAAGCAGTAACGGTGATTGCACAAGAAAAAGGTCAAACGACAGAAGAGAAAATTGCAACTAATTTTGGGATGTTACATCCTGAAGGCTATCGAAAAGCGATTCGTTTAGCGAAACAATCAGAAAAATTTAAGCGTCCAATTATCTTTTTAATTGATACACCAGGTGCATATCCAGGAGTTGAAGCTGAAAAACGCGGCCAAGGTGAAGCAATCGCACGTTGTCTCTTTGAATTTTCGAATTTAAAAACCCCAATTATTTCAATTTTAATTGGTGAAGGTGGAAGTGGGGGGGCACTTGCATTTGCAATTGCCGATCGACTGTACATGCTAGAAAATACGATTTATTCAATTTTATCACCTGAAGGCTTTGCTTCAATTTTATGGAAAGATGCGAGTCGAGCACCAGAAGCAGCAGAGTTACTCCAAATTGATGCAAAGCATTTATTTAAAAAAGGGATGATTGATGCCGTGATTGCCGAACCATATGGAGGAGCGCATGTTAATTTACAACAAACAGTCGCAAAAATAGAGCTCCAGCTTGAGTATGATTTGAAAGAATTAGCGAAATTATCAACCTTTAAATTAGTCCAACAACGTGAGCGGAAATATCGTAAACTGACATAAGGAGCTACAGATGAAGCAAGTAAACAAGATGTTACGGTATTTATTTGTTGATTTGGTAAATAGTATGTCAGCTTTAGAAGAAGAACAATTACGTTATCGCGGGATTTGTGATTTAACAATTCGTGAAGTTCATGTGATCGAAGCAATTGGAATAGTTGAGCAGCAACAAATGAATGAAGTTGCTCATCGACTCCAAATTTCGATGGGAACGTTGACAGTTGTGATTAAACGACTTGTTGAAAAAAATTATGTTTTCCGACAACGAGATTTGCATGATCGGCGAATTTTCCGATTAGACTTAACACCGGCAGGTCGAGAGGTGGATAAGATTCACCAACAATTCCATAATGAAATGATTGAAGAATTAGCAATGGATGTGACTCAAGCAAATAAAGATCAAGTAGAATTTTTTTTACATGAACTCGTTATTTTTTTTGAAAACTATAGTCAACATCGAAAGGGCGTGAAGTATGAGTAAAATAATCGGACTAGGACAAGCACATGTTCCAAATATTATGACGAATGAAGCTTGGGGAAAATATGTTGAAACTGAAGATGCGTGGATTCGGCAACGTACAGGCATTGAACAACGCTACATTAGTGAAATTGGAACAACCGGATTGGCAATTGAAGCAGCCACGCGAGCTGTAAGTAATAGTGGGATTTCAGCTGATAAAATTGGCTTAATTATTGTTGCAACGATTTCAGCTGAGCAAATGATGCCTTCAACGGCTGCAAGTGTTCAAGCAGCAATTGGCGCAACAAAGGCAATGACATTTGATTTAAATGCAGCTTGCACTGGTTTTGTAGTGGCACTCAATACTGCTCAACAGTTTTTAGCAAACGGAACATATGAATATGCGTTAGTAATTGGGGCTGAGCACTTATCAAGTGTCATTGATTGGCAAGACCGCAATACATGTGTATTATTCGGTGATGGAAGTGCTGCTGTTGTGATTCAACGCAGCGAACAGTTTTTAGCTGGTGAAGCATTCACGCGTGGAGATGAAGATGGCGTGTTAACTTTAGGTGCAAAAGGTAAGAATCCGTACATTCAAATGAATGGAAAAGAGGTTTTTAAATTTGCGACAAATGTGTTAACATCATGTATAGAGCGTGCAATTGAGCAAGCTCAAATAACAAGAGAATCAATTGATTGGATTGTGCCACATCAGGCTAATCGTCGAATTATTGAATATGTATCGCGCAAACAACAAATTCCTATGGAGAAATTCGTTGTCAATTTACAGCGTTATGGAAATACTTCATCAGCAAGCATTCCGTTAGCACTTGTAGAAACGCACGAACATTTTCAACCAGGAGATAAAATTTTATTAATTGGATTTGGCGGCGGTCTCACTTGGGGCTATTCGTTAATTGAATGGAGTGAATAAAAATGAAAATTGCCGTTTTATGTGCTGGACAAGGAAGTCAATATAATGAAATGGGAGCGGCATTTTATGCTGAAAACCCAATTTATAAACAACAAATCGATGAATTAAATGCGACAGTGCCGTTTGATTTAGTCGGATTATTAAATACGAAAAATGATTTATTGGATCAAACTGCATATACACAGCCAGCAATCGTGGCAATGACAATTGGAATTGGGAACGCGTTAGCTAAAGAGGGTGTAGATGCGGACTTTTATGCTGGTTTATCACTAGGGGAATATAGTGCTTTAACGTTATCAGGTGCAATTAATCCAACTGAAGTGATTCCACTTGTCCATTTACGTGGTCAACTGATGCAAGCAGCCGCTCCAGGAATTGGTGCAATGGCCGCAGTATTAGGAATTGAACGCAGTGTAATTGCCGATGTTTGTCTAGAGACACCAGGAATTGTTGAAATTGCGAATTATAACTGCCCTGGGCAAATTGTCATTGGTGGTGAAAAAGTAGCTGTTGAAACTGCCAGTCAAACGTTAAAAACATTAGGTGCAAGAAGAGTTCTCGCACTTAACGTGAGTGGACCGTTCCATACATCATTACTCGCACCAGCTGCTCAAAAGTTAGCGCCAAAATTAGCGGAAATTGCTTGGCAAACACCAAAAGTTCCCGTTATTCGCAATATTGATGCAAAACCATATGAAGAAACATTTGTCTATGAATTAGCAAAACAAGTAGAATCATCAGTTTATTGGGAAGACAGCATTCGTTATTTACTTGATCAAGGTGTTCAAGCGTTTATCGAAATTGGACCTGGAAAAGTTTTAACTGGATTTGTCAAAAAAATTGATCGAACAGTGAAAACATATACAATTGAAACACCAACACAGTTAGCTGCTGTTGTGGAACAATTCAAAAAATAAAGGAGAATTCAGATGTTAACAAATCAAGTAGCCGTTGTAACTGGTGCATCACGTGGAATAGGTTATGGAATTGCCTTAGAATTAGCCAGCTTAGGCGCAAATCTCGTAGTCAATTATAATTCAAGTGTGGTAAGTATGGAGCAACTCGTTGAAACGATTAAAACGCAATACCCAAATGTAAAGGTTGTTGCTGTCCAAGCAAACATTGCTGAATTCGAACAAGCAAAACGTTTAGTCGACACGGCAATTGAAGAATTTGGTAGAATTGATATTTTAGTCAACAATGCTGGAATTACGAAAGACGGTTTACTGATGCGGATGTCGGAAGCTGATTTTGACAATGTTGTTGATGTAAATTTAAAAGGTAGCTTTAATTGTATGCGTCATGCGATTAAACCAATGATGAAACAACGCTCAGGAAGAATTATTAATTTATCTTCTGTGAGCGGTGTGAGTGGTAATGCTGGACAAGTAAATTATGCAGCCTCAAAAGCAGGTGTGATTGGTATGACTAAATCACTTGCTCGTGAAGTTGCGACTAGAAATATTACCGTGAATGCGATTGCGCCAGGTTTTATTGAAACCGAAATGACGGCGAAATTAAACGAAGGCGTTCAAACAGCGATTAAAGGTCAAATTCCAATGCAACGCTTTGGGCAAGTGAGCGATATTGCGAAAACAGTAGCTTTTTTAAGCTCACAGGCAGCAAATTATATTACTGGACAAGTCATCACTGTTGATGGCGGAATGACGATGTAGGGAGAAAATGAACATGAGTAAACGACGTGTTGTAGTAACAGGAATTGGAGCGGTTACACCGTTAGGAAATACAGTAGAACAAATGTGGTCAGCGATGCAAGCTGGTGAACATGGAATTGGTGAAATTACCGCTTTTGATGCGGCCAACTATGAAGTAAAGTTAGCCGCAGAAGTTAAAAGTTTTGACCCTTTAGAACATTTTTCAAAAATGGAAGCAAAACGATTAGATCGCTATGCACAATTTGCCTTAGTGAGTGCGCGTCAAGCATATGCTGATGCGGGCTTAGAAGGTAAAATTAAAGATCCTTATCGATTCGGAGTTATTTATACAACTGGAATTGGTGGTTTAAAAACGATTGAACAAGAAACTGAAAAATTACTCACAAAAGGTCCACGCCGAGTTTCACCAATGTTTATTTCAATGGCAATTGTCAATATGGCGGCTGGGAATATTGCGATTGATTTAGGAGCGAAAGGTCACTGTACGGCAGTTGTGACAGCATGTGCCTCAGCGACACATGCGCTTGGTGATGCTTTACGAATGATTCAATACGGAGATGCTGATGTGATTTTAACAGGTGGAGCTGAAGCAACAATTACACCAAGTGGAATCGCTGGGTTCCAAGCTTTACGCGCACTTTCAACTTCAACGAATCCTGATCGCGCATCAATTCCGTTCGATAAAGAACGCAATGGTTTCATCATGGGAGAAGGTGGTGGTGCTTTAGTTCTTGAAGAATATGAACATGCGAAAAAACGTGGAGCAAAAATTTATGCTGAATTAGCTGGATTTGGTTCAACGTGTGATGCAAATCACATTACAGCACCAGATGCAACTGGAGAAGCAGGTGCACGTGCATTAACGAATGCAATTGCTGATGCGCAAGTAACGTTAGCTGACATAGATTACATTAATGCACATGGAACATCAACACCATTAAACGATAAAACGGAAACAACAGCAATTAAGGTTGCTTTTGGAGACCTTGCTAAACAAGTTGCAGTGGGGTCAACTAAATCAATGACAGGACATTTACTTGGTGCAGCCGGGGCAATTGAAGCAATTATTTGTGTAAAAGCAATTGAAGAAGGCTATTTACCACAAACAATTAATTTACAAGTTGCTGATGAAGCGTGTGATCTTGACTATATTGCTGAAGGTGGTCGAAAACAAGCAATCACTGTTGCATTAAGTAATTCACTTGGTTTTGGTGGACATAATGCCACTGTTGCTTTTAAGAAAGTTGAGGAATAGAGCATGAAATTAACGAGTAACCAAATTCAAGAAATTATCCCTCATCGCTACCCATTTTTATTGGTTGATGCGATTGATGATATGCAACCAGGTGTTTTTGCCAAAGGTCGTAAATGTGTTTCGGCAAATGAAATGCAGTTTTTAGGGCATTTCCCGCAAGAACATGTAATGCCAGGCGTCTTAATTATTGAAGCTTTAGCTCAAGTTGGAGCAATTGCAATCCTTTCAGAGCCAGAATACAAAAATCAAATTGCCTATTTCGGCGGTATTAAGAATGCACGTTTCAAAAGAAAAGTCATCCCAGGTGATGTACTTGAACTTGAAGTCACGCTTGTGAAACGTAAAGGTCCAATTGGAGTTGGCGAAGCTGTTGCTCGCGTGAATGGTGTTGTCGTAACAACAGCAGAATTAACATTTGCTGTTAGGAAGGCTCCAGTAGATGCGTAGCCAATTCCCTCCAATGAAAATTGGCAAACACACAATTCCCCTACCAATCGTTCAAGGTGGTATGGGAGTTGGTTTGAGCTGGGATCAATTAGCAGGAACTGTGTCTAAATTTGGCGCACTTGGAACGATTAGTGCAGTTGGAACTGGATATTACGAGCAAGGGAAACATGTGAAACTTGTGAATGGCCGGCCATTGAAATCGGATAACTTGAATTCAAAAGTTGCTTTACAAGAAATTTTCACGAAAGCACGCGAAATTTGTGGTGATGCACCTTTAGCTTGTAATATTTTATATGCTCTGAATAATTACGGACAAATTGTCAAAGATGCTTGTGAAGTTGGAGCGAATATGATTGTCACTGGTGCAGGATTACCACTTGATTTGCCAGAATTCACGAAAGACTTTCCAGATGTTGCATTAATTCCGATTGTTTCGTCAGCGCGAGCATTAAAGATTATTTGCAAACGTTGGCAAAAACGTTACAATCGGTTACCAGATGCAATTATTTTAGAAGGACCATTGAGTGGCGGACATCTTGGATTTAGTCGTAGCCAAATTACAGATGAGGTATTTAAGTTGGAAAATTTATTGCCAGAAGTTGTCGCAATGCGTAATGAATTTGGTAATTTTCCAATTATTGCTGCAGGTGGGATTTGGACAAATGAAGATGTGAATCGGATGTTAGCTTTAGGCGCGGACGGTGTACAAGTCGCGACGAAATTTATTGGTACGTTTGAATGTGATGCGAGTTTGGCACAAAAACAAGCATTAATTGATGCAAATGAAGCCGATATTACGGTTATTGATTCACCAGTTGGCCATCCAGGTCGAGCACTCCGTAGTGAACTTTTTAAACAAATTGAACAAAAAACAGCACCAAAAATTGCGTGTATAAGCAATTGTGTTGGTCCTTGTGAACAGGGACAAGGTGCACGTAAAGTTGGCTTCTGTATTGCAGACCGTTTAAGTGATACACAGTTTGCAACTGATCCAACCCTAGGTTTGTATTTTACCGGTGCATACGGGTATCGGATTACTGGATTACAAACGGTTAAACATGTGTTAACTGAATTAATTGGTGAGCATGAAACAGCTTTGGTTTGAGACATTAGCTTCAACGATTGAGGTTGCAAAAGAACAGTTTAATCAAGGTTGCGAACAAGGCTTAATTGTTGTCGCCTTGACGCAAACATGTGGCCGTGGACAATTTGAACGAGGCTTTGATGATCAACCGAAGCAGGCACTATTGTATTCGCAAGTCTTCTACCTCAGTGAATTACCTGATGATTTTGCGTATTGTGTTGGCAAGCAGCTGAAACAGTTTTTGCAAGCAACGTACGAAATTGAGGTTGAAGTGAAACGACCAAATGATTTGTATTATGAGCAATATAAACTCGCAGGGATTTTATTGGAACCACAATATTTGGGAATGAAGTTAGAAGGTGTAATTGTGAGCGTCGGTTTAAATGTCCATGATATTCCACCAACGCAACCACAAGCAACGTGTTTGCGGATGATCCGAAACCAACCATACGAGTTAACGACAATTGCGAGCCAATTACAAAAGTGGTTATATCAAGCATGTCAGAACTCGAATTTCCAGTAAATTACGCAACTAAAAAAGCAGTCAAGTTTGACTGCTTTTTTAGTGTTTAAATGTTGATTCGTGTTCAGCTTGTTCAATTTCACGTAGTTTTTCATACGGTGAGACAATTTGTGCGGTTGGTATCGGTGGTTCGTTGTGACCTGCGTTAAACTCGTGATTCATTTTTTGAATTAATGCCTGATGTTCAGCCGGTGTGAGTGGAGTGGGCGTTTTCGATTTTTTTTGAAAAAATCGTGGTAGTTTCCAAGGCATGATGCATCCCTCCTTAGTAGAATAAGTGGTCTTATTGTAAGGCTAATGAGACTAAATAACAAGCGAAATAAAATGAATTTTCATATAAAAAAGGGGCGAGATAGAAATGAAGACGAGCTTTGGCAGTTTTTACTCGTTTTCTCTGATAATTGTCGAACGAGTATGCTAAAATAATGGAAAGAGGTGAAGGAAACATGCGATATTTAACAGCCGGGGAGTCACATGGACCCCAATTAACGGCAATTATTGAAGGTTTTCCAGCAGGAGTACTGTTGGATTTTACAAAAGCGAATGAAGAATTAGCACAACGTCAAAAAGGGTACGGGCGTGGTGGACGAATGAAGATTGAGCAAGACCAAGTGCGCTGTGTGGCAGGCGTTCGCCAATTACAAACGCTAGGTTCACCAATTTGTTTGATAATTGAAAATCGTGATTACCAAAATTGGCAAGAAACGATGGAGCCAATGATTGCAACTGGGGTGAAAAATCCGAAAACGACACCAAGACCAGGTCATGCAGATTTAGTTGGTGCGTTAAAATACAATCACCAAACTGATGTTCGAAATGTTCTTGAACGCGCATCAGCACGGGAAACGGCAATTCATGTAGCGATGGGAGCAATCGCGCAGCAATTATTAGCACAACTCGATATTATTGTGAGTAGTAAAGTTATGAAAGTTGGCCCAATCGATGGTGACGAAAGTGATGAAGCGGTGAAACGCTACATTGACGAGTTGAGACAAGCAGGGGATACGAGTGGTGGTCAAGTCCAAATTGAAGTAACGGGCTTGCCAGCAGGAATTGGATCATATGTCCATTATGATCGAAAGCTAGATGGGATTATCGCCCAAGCAATTTTGAGCATCAATGCGTGTAAAGCGATGAGTTTTGGTGCGGGTGAACAATTAGGACAGCTGATTGGGAGCGATGCCCACGATGAAATTCATTACGACAATGGGAATTTTACCCGGTTGACTAATCGAGCGGGTGGAGTTGAAGGTGGAATGAGTAATGGTATGCCACTGATTATCAATGCGACAGTCAAACCAATTCCGACACTAATGAAACCGTTAGCAACAATCGATTTATTAACAAAAGAAGCACAGGCAAGTTTTATCGAGCGATCAGATGTGAGTGTAGTTGAAGCGTTTGCGGTTGTGGCTCGAAATGTTGTTGCTTTGACACTCGTCCAACAGCTCTGTGAGCAATTACGCTGTGATACACTTGAGCAACTACAAAGTGATATCTCAAATTTACGTCATCAAATGAAAGGCTAGGGAAACATATGGTTCAGTTAGATGTGAAAGTACCAAGTAAAAGCTATCCGGTTTATATCGGACAAATTGAAGTATTAGAACAGTTAGCGAAGTATCTGCTTGATGCGAGTCAAATTATTGTCATTACCGATCAAAATGTCTATGACTTACATTGGGAAACATTGCAATGTTATTTACCACAGCAAGTTCAAGTTTTAATTGTTCCACCGGGAGAGAAGAGTAAAGATTTAAATTATTATAGCCAATTAACGCAAGCCCTGTTAATGCGTAAAGTCGATCGCGAAGCAGTGATTCTTGCATTTGGTGGCGGGATGATTGGGGATTTAGCAGGCTTTATTGCAGCAACATATTTACGCGGCGTTCGTTTTATTCAAATTCCAACGACTTTATTAGCACATGATAGCTGTGTTGGTGGGAAAGTAGCGATTAACCAAGCAGGCCTTAAAAACACACTTGGTGCTTTTTATCAACCGGAAGCGGTTATTTACAATGTAGCATTTTTGCAAACATTACCACCACTTCAGTGGTTGAGTGGCTTGGCAGAATTGATTAAACATGCGTATTTACACCCTGATTTACTCCAAGTGATGAATCATTACCAAAGTTTGGAAGCTGTTCAAAAAAATATTGTGATTTTATTGGAAATGGCGATCGCCGTGAAAATTCGGTATGTTCAAGCAGATGAACGCGAAGACAATATCCGCCGTTACTTAAACTTAGGTCATACCTTTGGTCATGCAATTGAAGCGCTGAGTAATTATCAAACACCACACGGTGTGGCCGTGATGTATGGGTTGTGCTTCTTGCATGAATTAACACCATTTGCGATTAGTCCGTATGTCTATTTAGAACGCTTTGACTTTCCTAATTTACGATTTGAAAAACAAGATTTTGAACAATTATACAAGTATATGCAAAGTGATAAAAAGGCAGTTGATTTGACCGTGAGATTTGTTGTGCCCAAAGGTGAAGCTGACTTTGCAGTTGTTCGGTATCAATACCAACAACTCGCGCAAGCGTATCAACAGTTTTTATACCATATCAATCAAAGTGAGGAATTCCCGTGTTAACTGGTACGATGATCATCCCTGGCGATAAATCAATTACACATCGCGCAATTATTTTTGCTAGTTTAGCGGCAAAGTCTTCGAGAATTGAAGGAGCGCTCTTAGGCGAAGATTGTTTAGCGACTTTGGCGTGCTTTCGTCAATTAGGGGTAATGTGTACGCAAGTTGATAACGAGACAGTATTGATTGACAGTCCCGGAGTTGAAAATTTTCAGCAACCGAATCAAGCGATTGACTGTCAGAATTCAGGTACAACAGCGCGTTTGATGATGGGAATTTTAGCAGCACTCCCTTTTGATACTGAATTAATAGGTGATGCATCATTAAATCGTCGACCAATGCGGCGCGTTTCGGAACCACTCACACGAATGGGAGCTGAGATTACGTTAACCAAACAAGGAACACTCCCAGCGAAAATTAGTGGTCGAAACTTACAAGCAATTACGTATCATTCACCAGTGGCGAGTGCACAAGTGAAATCAGCGATTTTATTAGCTGGATTATTTGCAGAAGGTGAGACGATTGTC
>JBOFSL010000186.1:0-4897 GCA_051651525.1 Culicoidibacterales bacterium
ATTAAGTGCAGACGACTATCGGAATCGTCAAAAATTTGAAGATGGGATTGCTCGTGGAGATTGGTATATTGATATTCATCGTGATGATGAAAGTGTCGAAGATCCAAGTTTTAAAGCAAAATATGCACCTGGTGAATACTATGAAATTCCATATCGAAGCTTAGTCATCGAAGCGTTCGCAAATTATATTGCAGTCGGTCGTCATATTAGTTGTGATTTTGCGATGCAATCGTCAATTCGTATCCAGGCAACTTGCCAAATGATGGGTGAAGCGGCAGGTATTGCGACAAAAATTAGTAAGACTGAACAAATTCAACTGAATCAAATAGATGGACAAAAAATAAAAAAAATCTTAGAGGAGAATCAAGCATGAATACACTAAAAACAATTTATATTATCAATCATACTCACTGGGATCGCGAATGGTATGAGACGATGGAAACATATCGGAGCAAGTTGAAAACAGGGGTACTCTATTTATTAGATGCATTAGATAAAGGTGACGTGCAAAATTTCTTTTTTGATGGTCAAACCATTATTGTTGATGATTTACGAGAAGTTTTAAATCCAGAGGATTTCACTAGATTTGAAGCATATTTATACGCAGGGACAATTGAAATTGGTCCTTGGTATGTTTTAGGGGATGGATTCTTGTGTGATGAAGAAACATACATGGAAAATTTAGCAATTGGTCAAAAAATTGCAGCACACTATAATCAAAAAGTTGCCTTAGGGTATTTACCAGATACATTTGGACATATTGGACAAATTCCTCAAATTATGCAAGCTCATGGAATTGAAACAGCATTAATTCATCGTGGTGCAAATAGTACACATGTTGAAACATACTGGACTGGGAGTGACCAATCAGTACTGAAAACCTTTGTTTTGCCCCTCAATTCAGGATACTATCAGACAATGTTCCATGAAACACACGTAACATTTTTACCAGCGATTGAAACATATATTTCGGCAGTCAAAGAATTCCAAGTTGCTGATAGTCTTGTCATTCTCAATGGGTGTGATCACACCTTTGTCCCTGTAGATTTTGCAGAAAAAGTGAAACAAGTACGGGAAGCCTATCCAGAAGTTGAAGTGCGTGAAGTTGTGATGAGTGAGTACTTACAAGTTGTTTTACCACAATTTGAAACGACAGCGAAGCTTGTCGGAGAACAGCAAGACCCTGGAAAAGCCTATGTTTTACCTGGTGTTTGGTCAACACGTTCATATCTCAAACAACAAAATCGTCAGATGTTTGAAACTCTGACACACCAACTTGAACCAGTACTTGCGCTATTAGGAACAAGTCAAACGAATCAGACATATGTTGAGTATTTATGGAAAAAGGCATTGCAAAATATTCCACATGATTCAATTTGCGGCTGTTCAATTGATGCTGTTCATCGTGAAATGGAAATGAGAACACAACAGGTACTAGACGGAGCAAAACGGTTAATGATTGAAAGTTTTGAACAAAATAGTAATTTTGCGTTCACACCAACTGAATTAGGAAAGAATAACTATGTGACGTATTATCATGAGCAAGTCGTGACGGGAAGTTATTCACGAACACTAGAGGTAATTATTCCTGCAAGTGAAAAAGAGCCACACCAAATCGTCTTACAACGCAATGGGGAAACAGTTGCTCAACACATATTATCTTGTACGCGAGAAGAACGATTATTTGCAACGTATAACCAAGCACCGAGCTATCAATTTGTCGATTGTTATCAGGTTCATATTACAGATTTGTATACAGGACGCGGCTTATATCAATATGAAATTATTGAACAAGCAACACCACTCAGCTGTGCACCGATTGAAGAAGTTAATCAAATTGAAAATATGTATTATCAAATTCGTGTTGAAGATGGATCATTACGATTACATCGCCACAGTGATCAGACAAACTGGCAAGACTTTTTAATCTTCCGTCATCAACTCGATGCTGGTGATAGCTATAATTATTCAGCACCATTGATGAATACGATTCAGTATGCACACTTGATTAAAAGTTCAGCTTGGCGACAAGGAAGTCAACAACAGCTCGTGTTAGACTATGAATTAACAGCTCCAGCTGCTATCCATCAAAATCGCCAAAGTCCAAGCCAAGCGTGGCACACCATGCCGATTACTGTCAAAATCAGTTTGGATGATAAACACGAAGACATGGTAATTTCCTTTGATTTTGATCAGAAATTCAAGGATGCAAAAATTCAAGTGGGATGTTTAATTGGAAATGAAACACATGTATATGCAGACACAGCTTTCGAACTCGTGGAACGGAAACTACAACCAATCACCCTTGAAAAAGCAGCAATTCAAAAAGAAACGTCATGGACACAATTCCCAAGTTTACGAAATGTGTATCAACCGGAATTGAATCTCCAACTGACACATGATGGATTAACAGAGTGTGAATTAACACAGACAGCACACGGAAATTATATTTGGTTAACCGCAGTACGCGCTGTAGGTTGGTTGTCACGACGAGATTTAAATAGCCGTGGTGGCGGAGCAGGTCCAGGGTATGAAACACCAGAAGCACAATGCCAACGGCAGTATACATGTCAAGTGATGTTATCATTGGAAGCAAAAAACTATCAAGCAAATCGATACCAACGACTCTTACCCGTTGTACTTGCGCAAGGAGCACATGCTATTCCAGAACAACACGTATGTGAAATTGATAATTCACATATACATGTGACACGAACAAAACAAAATACTGATGGAACGTATAGCATTCGTTTAGCAAATCCAACGCTTCAAGAACAAGTCTGTCACTTACGATGTGGCGAACACAACGAAATCTATCGCATTGCACCAAAGAAATATATGACTGTTCAAATTTAATGAATAAAAAGGGGAACACACAAATGAAAGCACAAGTTTTAGAGGGATTACGTAAAGGATTGATTGTCTCATGTCAGGCATTACCAGAAGAACCATTACATAGTGACATGATCATGGCAAGAATGGCTCAAGCAGCACAAGAAGGTGGCGCAGTGGGGATTCGTGCCAATAGTGTGAAAGATATTCAAGCAATTCGTGAAGCAGTACAACTACCAATTATTGGGATTATTAAAGCAGAATATGCTGGAAGTGACGTGTACATTACACCAACACGCAAAGAAGTTGATCAGCTAGCTCAAACCGGCTGTGAAATTATTGCACTTGATGCCACATCACGAGTACGACCGAATGGGGAAACATTAGAAAATTTAATCGCCTATACAAAAGCAACATACCCTCAAATTATTTTGATGGCAGATTGTGCGACTATCAGTGATGTCACGCGTGCACAGCGTTATGGCTTTGATATTGTAGCACCAACACTCGTTGGTTACACTGAAGAAAGTAAAGCGAGTAATATCCAAGCAGACACATTTGCACTCTTACAAGAAATGCGTGCGAAGACAGCATGTTATTTTATTGCAGAAGGGAATATCAACACGCCTGAAATGGCGAATCATGTTTTACAATTAGGCGCTGATAGTGTCGTTGTTGGCTCAATGATTACACGCCCACAATTAATTACAAAACGATTTGTTGAGGCAATTACGCAACAGAAATAGGGGTGAGTAAATGATGAAAAATGTCATAGCGATTGACTTGGGAGGAACCATGATCAAGTATGGAATACTTGATCATTTAGGGACAATCATATATACAGATGTTATGCCGACACACGCACACAATGGAGCAGAAGATATTTATCAGCGGATTGCTCAAGTTATAAACAAGCTTCAGCAAGAATATCCGCTAACTGGCGTTGCAATTTCGACTGCTGGACAAGTAAATCCAATTGAAAAAGTGATTACCTATGCATCAGAAGCAATTCCCAATTATCGTGATTTCGCGGTTGGTGAGTGGTTAACAGCTGCAACCGGGTTGCCCGTTAGTGTTGAAAATGATGTCAATTGTGCCTTGCTTGGTGAGCTGCATTACGGGAAAATACACACAAATAGTGCCGTGATGTTGACTATTGGAACTGGAATTGGTGGAGCAGTCAGTTTGAATCAACAAGTACTACAAAGTCGAAATTTTGCAACTGGTGAAATTGGCTACATGCCAATGTTAGGCACAACATTCCAAGAACTTGCGTCAACGTCTGCGTTAATTCGTCAAGTGGAACATGCATTGCAAGTCGAACCAGGATCACTTGATGGCAAACAAGTTTTTGAACTTGCCAAACAAAAGTCAAAAGTTTTAGAGATAATTGAACAATTTTATGAAGTATTAGCACAAGGTATTGCAACAATTATTTTCTTACTCAATCCTGAAACGATTGTAATTGGTGGAGCAATCGCAAGTCGAACAGAATTTATCGATGAAATTAAGAGTACGCTTTGCCACTATGTTCCACCACATATGCTCAATGACGTCAAACTTGAACGAGCAACACTCGGAAATCAAGCGGGGATGCTGGGTGCATTGGCTCATTTCTTAGAAACTGAAAAACTGAAATAACTGAGGGAACACAATGAGAAAAAAAATACTGTATATACCACTAGATGAACGTCCGTGTAATGCTGATTATCCAGCAATGATGTTGAAAGATCACACGCACTATACTATTATTTCACCAGCGAAAAATTTATTAAACCAGAAGAAGCAGCCCGCTCGCGTCGAACAGTTATGGGACTTTGTCTATGAGCATGCCAAAGACAGTCAAGCAGCAATTATATCAATTGAAATGCTATGTTACGGTGGGTTATTACCATCACGATTACATCATCTCTCTGAGACTGTGTTAAAAAGTCGCTTACAAAAATTAGTTGATTTGAAACAACAACAGCCACAACTCAAAATTTATGTATCAAATTTAATTATGCGAACACCACAATATTCAAGTAGTGATGAAGAACCAGATTATTATGGAACATATGGTCAT
>JBOFSL010000187.1:0-4180 GCA_051651525.1 Culicoidibacterales bacterium
GTAACGATGTTGCTTTTTTTAAAAAAATTCCGGGAATTGGTCCGAAATCAGCCCAACAAATTATTCTTGATTTACAAGGAAAAATGGCAGGGATTAGTACCGCAACACCGAAAAATATTGCACTTGAAGAAGCGATGGAAGCTTTATTGGCTCTCGGCTATTCGAGTAAAGAAGCAGAGAGAGTCAAGAAAGTATTAGCAAGTGAAGAAGCAACGATTGAAACATATATCAAAAAAGGGTTACAGTTACTCTTAAAGTAAAGGAAGTGAATGATGGAAACACGACTTGTTGATCAAAATTTACATACCGATGATCAAGAATTAAGCTTACGCCCAACTCGTTTGCACCAATATATTGGGCAAAATAAAGTGAAAGCCAATATTCAAGTTTTTATTGAAGCGGCGAAAATTCGAGCAGAAGCACTTGATCATATTTTACTCTATGGTCCGCCAGGACTAGGAAAAACAACGTTAGCGGCAATTATTGCTCATGAACTCGGTGTCAATATTCGCTACACAAGTGGACCAACATTGGAACGAAGTGGTGATTTAGCAGCGATTTTATCGGCACTTGAACCGGGTGATGTCTTGTTTATTGATGAAATTCACCGGATGCCACGCAATATTGAAGAAATTTTATACCCGGCAATGGAAGATTATTGTCTTGATATTATTATTGGGAAAGATGCTTCAGCAAGAAATGTCCGAATTGATCTGCCACCGTTTACGCTTATCGGTGCGACAACACGAGCTGGTGATTTATCGGCACCACTACGAGATCGTTTTGGTGTGATGTCACGATTAGAATACTATACAGTAGATGAATTAACCTTAATTGTTGAACGAACAGCTTCGATTTTTGATTTGACGATTGAGCCACAAGCAGCGGTTGAAATAGGCCGTCGCTCACGGGGAACACCCCGAATTGCCAACCGAATTTTTCGCCGAGTGCGCGATTTTGCCCAAGTCTTTGGAAGTGAAATTGTCACCGAAGCAATTGCGAAAGAAGCACTCGAACGCTTAGAAATTGATGGCTATGGTCTTGATCACGTCGATCATAAATTACTGTTAGGCATGATTGAACGGTTCCGTGGTGGGCCAGTCGGATTGGAAGCTTTGGCAGCCTCGATTGCTGAAGAAGCACAAACGATTGAAGATGTGTATGAGCCATTTTTATTGCAAGAAGGGTTTATCCAACGAACACCTCGTGGTCGAATGGCGACGCGAAAAGCGTATGAACATTTACGATTACCAGTACCAGAACATATTATTTAATAGAAAGTAGGCTTTAAAAAATGCGAGTTGAAGATTTTGACTTCGAATTACCAGAGCGTTTAATCGCTCAAACACCATTAGCTGAGCGTTCAAGTTCAAAATTAATGGTTGTCAATAAAGAAAAACAAACAGTGAGTCATGATGTTTTTAGTCATTTATTGGAATATTTACAAGCAGGCGACTGTTTAGTCTTAAATGATTCAAAAGTTATTCCAGCTCGCTTACACGGTGTCAAAACTGATACTGGTGGGCATATTGAGCTTTTATTATTGAAAGAAACACAAGCCAATCATTGGGAAGCACTAGCAAAACCAGCTAAACGTGTGAAAATCGGTTCGAAAATTGCGTTTGGTGATGGCCAGCTTGTTGCGGAATGTACGCAAATTTTAGCTGATGGTGGCCGTGAATTTTTGATGCACTATGAAGGGATTTTTTATGAAGTACTTGATAGTCTCGGATCAATGCCATTACCACCATACATTACTGAACAGCTTGAAGATCGCGATCGTTACCAAACGGTGTATGCGAAACACCAAGGTTCGGCAGCCGCACCGACAGCAGGATTGCATTTCACTCCGGAATTGTTAGCAGCGTTAACAGCGAAAGGTGTGAATATTTTGAGCGTAACGTTACATGTTGGATTAGGAACTTTCCGTCCAGTTGCCGTTGATACAATTGATGAGCATACGATGCACTCAGAGTATTATGAAATGAGCGAAGCGACAGCTAAAGGATTAAATACGGCTAAAGCTGAAAACCGCCGCATCATTACTGTTGGGACAACATCAACGCGAACACTTGAGTCGATTATGTGCCAATATGGTGAATTCAAAGCGTGCAGTGGTTGGACAGATATTTTTATTTTCCCAGGTTACACATTTAAAGCGATTGATGGTATTGTCACAAACTTCCATCTCCCAAAATCAACATTAATTATGTTAATTAGTGCTTTTGCAAATCAAGAATTGATTATGAAAGCTTATCACGAAGCAATTGCGAATGATTATCGTTTCTTCAGCTTCGGTGACTCAATGTTAATCTACTAAGCAAAAAATAAAAAGGCCACAGTATCATGTCAGTGTGCTAAGTATCAAAATAAAGGAGTAAATATTATGGCAGCAATTCGTTATGAATTAATTCATACATGTAAACAAACAGGTGCACGTTATGGGAAACTACATACGCCACACGGAACATATGAAACCCCAATGTTCATGCCAGTTGGAACGTTAGCAACAGTTAAAACGTTATCACCAGAAGATTTAAAAGAAATGGGTGCAGGGATTATTTTATCGAATACGTACCACTTATGGTTACGCCCTGGCGATGATTTAGTCAAAGAAGCAGGTGGCTTACATAAATTTATGAACTGGGATCAAGGAATTTTAACAGATTCAGGTGGATTCCAAGTCTTTAGTTTAAGTAAATTCCGCCGTATTGAAGAAGAAGGTGTACATTTCCGTAATCACATCAACGGTGACAAATTATTTTTATCACCAGAAAAGGCAATTGAAATTGAAAATAATTTAGGTGCCGATATTATCATGTCGTTTGATGAGTGCGCCCCAATTCCAGCGACACACGAATACGTCAAAGATTCAGTAGAACGTACGTCACGTTGGGCTGAACGTGGGTTAGAAGCGCATGCAAATCCGGATACCCAAGCCTTATTTGGGATTGTTCAAGGTGGAGAATATCTTGATTTACGTGAACAAAGTGCAAAAGATTTAATTTCGATGGACTTCCCCGGATATTCAATTGGTGGATTATCAGTCGGTGAACCAAAAGAAACAATGTACAATGTTTTAACACACTTGAATCCTATTTTACCAACCGATAAACCACGTTATTTAATGGGTGTTGGTTCACCAGATGCATTAATCATGGGATCAATGCTGGGTGTTGATATGTTTGACTGTGTATTAGGAACACGTATCGCTCGAAATGGCACAGTAATGACTTCAAATGGTCGTCTCGTTGTTAAAAACGCGAAATATACACGTGATTTTGGACCATTAGATGAAAATTGTGATTGCTATGTATGTAAAAATTACTCGCGCGCCTATATTCGCCATTTGATTAAGTGTGAAGAAACATTTGGCATTCGTTTAACAAGCTACCATAATACCTACTTCTTATTAAATATTATGAAGCAAGTTCGTGAAGCAATTAAAAATGACCGTTTAGGTGACTTTAAAGAGGAATTTTTCGCGAAATACGGATTAAATGATGCAAATTCTCGTGGTTTCTAGTATAATCAAAAATGTAACATAATTTTAGGAGGATTTGAAAATGGAACAAGTATTTGCAATCGTATCAACACTTTTCCCGTTAATTTTACTATTTGTTTTAATGTATTTTATGGTAATTCGTCCGCAGAAAAAAGAGCGTACAAAACACAATGAATTATTAGCTAACTTAAAAAAAGGTGACAAAGTTGTCATGACTTCAGGGATTTATGGAACAATTGAAAGCATTGACGAAAAAACAGTGAATGTAACAGTTGGAAATGGAATGGGTATTACCTTCGATAAATTAGCTGTTATGCAAGTTCGTTAAGACGTATAACTAGCTGTGCAAGCAGCAATATTCATTTAAGCAAAATATTTGTGAAAATGAAAAAAGCTAAGCCAGCTAGGCTTAGCTTTTTGTTGTCTAAAGGAGAGTTTTTTATGAAGAAAATTGCAATTTTAACGGATACAACAGCGATTGCTGAACAGGATATTACAAATGGACCAGACAATATTTATTATGTCCCATTAAATATTATCTTTGGCGAACAGTCATTTCAAGAATACTATGAATTGAAATCAGCTGATTTTTATACAAAATGTGCAACAGATCCAAATCATCCAAAATCAAGTCAACCAGCGGTTGGATTGATTGCTCAAAAATTAGAACAGTTA
>JBOFSL010000188.1:0-8864 GCA_051651525.1 Culicoidibacterales bacterium
GCCAATGTACTCACACCAGGTTATCGTTAGTGTAAATAATTTGTATTGATAAACTTTATACGTATACTTTACGAACTTTAACCAAGTGCAGAATGTGAAGCCCAATTCAAAAAGAATTGACTTATGATTCACCTGAACCTGATACGCTGGTTATTATATTTGTATAATTTGTATGAATAGCTTCAAGGAGCTGATACCCGATGCAAAGTAAAAAAACATGAATAAAACTTACCAATATTTGCTAGCAAAAACTAATTTTATAAAGATACACCGATAACGAAGTGAGCCAATGTACTCACACTAGGTTATCGCTTATGTAACTGAACTATCCAAAAAAATCAACATACAAAGCATCGAAGTGTTTACGTCCAAGCGAGAGCAACCATGAAAATGGTTGCTTTTTTGTTGACGGAGGGGGAAAGAAACAGGTAAGATAGAGCAGAAAAGGAAAATGGTGAAAATAATGAAACAACTTCGCGGATTTGAAAAAGTAACTACATACGCAACAACAGCAATAATTCCACAACGACAAACACAACAAGCGGCAGGCTATGATTTTCATGCAGTCGAAACAATGATGCTACAACCAGCACAAGTTACACTCATTCCAACGGGAATTAAGGCGTTTATGCCAAGAAACGAATTTTTAGGCTTATATATTCGTTCATCAGTTGCCGTAAAAAAAGGATTGATAATGGTCAATAGTGTCGGAATTGTTGATGCTGATTATTATAACAATTCAGGCAATGAAGGACATATCTATTTTGCCTGTTACAATGTCACATCAGAAGTTGTGGTAATTGAAGCTGGTGAGCGGATTGGTCAAGGAATTTTCCAACCATTTGCAATCTGTAATGATGAAGAATCAGCACAGTTCGAACGCCAAGGCGGGTTTGGCAGCACAAATCAATAATTAATTTACAGGAATTTAACACGAGCAACTATCGACAAATCCCCATTTTTATGATAATATTAACTTAATGAAAACGCTTAACATTAAAGGTGGGGTGAAAAATGATTAGTGGAATAATAACGATTGTTACTATTTTTATGCTCGCATCAGCGGCAATATTATGGCTTGAATGGGAAGAAGAAAAACGGGAGTCGCAACAACATAAACAAACCTAAAACACCCAAACAGGGTGTTTTTTTGAATTGGTTGTCAAAATGACATGAAAGCTGTATACTAAAAGCTGAGTTTAACAACATTTTTCAGTTTTTTTGTGATGAAGCTTTGGCGAAATCCAAAAAAATATGTTAAAATAAGCAAGGAATTTAAAGGAGTGAAGGCATATGGGACAACAATATGATGAATCCGCAATCCAAGTCCTTGAAGGATTAGACGCGGTACGAAAACGTCCGGGAATGTATATCGGATCAACAGATGCACGAGGACTACATCACCTTGTCTATGAAATCGTCGATAATGCCATTGATGAAGCGCTAGCTGGACATGGGCGGGCAATTAGTGTCACAATTCAAAAAGATAATTCAATTCGCGTGACAGATGAGGGACGTGGTGTTCCGACCGGAATGCACGCCTCAGGACGACCAACTCCGGAAGTAATTTTTACAGTACTCCATGCTGGTGGAAAATTCGGCCAAGGTGGATATAAAACAAGCGGTGGTTTACATGGTGTTGGATCATCGGTCGTGAATGCTTTGTCAGAGTGGTTAGAAGTTGAAATTGACCGTGGGGGTAAAAAATACCGTCAACGTTTTGAGCAAGGTGGAAAACCAGCAACAACACTACTAGAAGTTGGGACAAGTAAAAAAACGGGGACAACGGTAACGTTTAAACCGGATCCAAAAGTTTTCACAACAATTGAATATAATTACAACACATTACGTGATCGTTTACGTGAATCAGCATTTTTGATTACCAATTTAAAAATGACATTACATGATCAACGAACAAACCAAAAAGAAGAATTCATCTTCGATAATGGGTTATATTCATTTGTACATTTCTTAAATGAAAATAAAACACTAAGTCATGAACAAGTATTTAGTTTTACAGGTGAAGCAAGTGAAATTGAAGTCGACTTCGCCTTCCAATACACACAAACGTATAATGAAACGTTCTATTCATTTGTCAATAACGTCCGAACAAAAGACGGTGGGACACATGAAACGGGAGCAAAATCAGCAATTACGAAAGCTTTAAATGAATATGCGCGTAAATATGCACTCTTAAAAGAAAAAGATAAAAATCTTGATGGAGCCGATGTCCGTGAAGGGATTACAGCAGTACTTTCTGTGCGAATTCCAGAAAAATATTTGCAATTTGAGGGTCAAACCAAATCAAAATTAGGGACACCACAAGCACGTTCGGCAATTGAGCAAGTTGTGAGTGAACAGTTGAATTTTATTTTCGAAGAAAATAAAGAACTAGCTACTGAGTTGATAAAAAAAGCAATTCGTGCACAAATGGCGCGTGAAGCGGCACGTAAAGCCCGTGAAGAGATTCGTTTAGGTAAGAAAAAAAGTAAAAAAGATACAATTTTATCAGGGAAACTGACGCCGGCACAATCAAAAAATCCACAACGTAATGAATTATATCTAGTTGAAGGGGATTCGGCTGGAGGTTCAGCCAAACAAGGACGTGATCGGAAATTCCAAGCGATTTTACCGTTGCGTGGGAAAGTAATTAATAGTGAAAAAGCGAAAATGGCTGACATTTTAAAAAATGAAGAAATCAGTACGATTATTCATACAATTGGTGCTGGAATTGGTGCTGACTTCGATATTAAAACTTGTCAATATGATAAAATTGTGATTATGACCGATGCCGACACTGATGGGGCACATATTCAAGTATTATTATTGACGTTCTTCTTCCGGTATATGCGTGAACTTGTAGAAGCTGGGAAAGTATATATTGCTTTACCACCATTATACAAAGTCAGTCGTGGCACGGGCGCAAAAGCAAAACTGGCTTACGCTTGGACTGACGATGAATTAAAAACTGTTCTAGCTGACTTTGGCCGTGGTTATATTATCCAACGTTACAAAGGGCTTGGAGAGATGAACGCTGATCAATTATGGGAAACGACGATGAATCCGCAAACGCGCACATTCATCCAAGTCGAAATTGATGATGCGGCACAAGCTGACCGTCATGTAAGTATTCTGATGGGTGATAAAGTTGAGCCACGACGTGAGTGGATTGAAAGTCATGTTGATTTTACGACCAACGATGATTATGTGAATAATTTAATACAAGAGTAGAGGTGAAGTAACATGGATGGTGGTCAAGTCCGCAAAGAAACGCTTGAACAAATTATGGGTGAACGTTTCGGACGCTATTCAAAATATATTATTCAAGAACGTGCTTTGCCTGACGCGCGTGATGGTTTAAAACCAGTACAACGTCGAATCTTATATGCGATGCATAAAGAAGGTAATAGTCACGATAAAGCTTTTCGTAAATCGGCAAAAACAGTCGGAAACGTAATCGGGAACTATCACCCACATGGCGATAGTTCAGTATACGAAGCAATGGTTCGGATGAGCCAAGACTGGAAATTGCGCGAAGTATTAGTTGAAATGCATGGAAATAACGGGTCAATGGATGGAGATTCAGCGGCTGCAATGCGTTATACCGAAGCGCGCTTAGCGAAAATTTCAGCATTACTCGTCCAAGATTTAGAAAAGCAAACAGTTGATTTTGTTCCAAACTTTGATGATTCAGAATTAGAACCGACAGTGTTACCAGCCCGCTTTCCAGCGTTGTTAGTGAATGGTTCAACCGGAATTTCAGCAGGATATGCAACAGAAATTCCACCACACAATTTAGGTGAAATTATCGATGCGACAATTTATCGCATTGAATCACCAAATAGTCGACTAGAAACCTTGATGAATATTGTTCAAGGCCCTGATTTTCCAACTGGCGCAATTGCAGAAGGGAAAACCGGATTAAAGCAAGCATATGAAACTGGCCGTGGTCGGATTATGATGCGTGCCAAGATGGAAGTGAAGCCAGCAGGGAATAAAAAGCAACTGATTATTACCGAACTCCCATATGAAGTCAATAAAGCGACGTTAGTTCGTAAAATTGATGAAATGCGGATTGAAAAAAATCTTGAAGCAATTCTTGAAGTTCGCGATGAAAGTGATCGCCAAGGATTACGTGTCGTTGTCGATTTGCGAAAAGATGCGGATGAAAAGCTGATGCGGCATGTGTTATTAAAAAATACCGAGTTACAAGTAGCGTATAACTTTAATATGGTCGCGATTCACCAAGGTCGTCCTGTACAAATGGGCTTAATTCAAATGTTAGATGCGTATATTGACCATCAACTCGATGTTGTCATACGCCGTAGTAACTTTGAATTGAAAGTTGCAAGTGATCGCCAACATTTAGTTGAAGGTTTGATCAAAGCAATTTCAATGCTCGATGTAATCATTCAAACAATTCGACAAGCAAAAGATAAAAAAGATGCAATTACGCAATTATGTGATAAGTATGGGTTTACAACGCGCCAAGCGGATGCGATTGTGAGTTTGCAACTGTATCGTTTAACGTCAACAGATATTACTGGTTTAGAAGCAGAACATACAGAACTCAGTGAAAAAATTACGTACTTACTCAAAATTTTGGAAGATGATCAATTTTTACGTCAAGTCATTAAAGATGAACTGAAAGCAGCAAAAAAACAATTTGCAACACCGCGGAAAACAGCGATGCGTGAAGATGTTAAGGTATTATCGATTGAACAAACAGCATTGATTCCAAAACGTGAAGGAATTGTGACGATGACACGTGATGGTTATCTGAAAATGACGTCGAATCGTTCATTTGCCTCAAGTAAAAACGAAGAAACGAAAATGAAAGATAATGACCGTTTAATTAGCCAATTTGCGCTAAAAAACACGGATACACTCGTTGCATTTGCGAATAATGGAAGTTATACGTGCGTACCAGTCTATCGATTACCAGATGTTCGTTGGAAAGACCTAGGTCAACACATTAGTGCTTTTAGTAAGTTTGAAACCAACTTACAATTTGTGAGAGCACTTGCACTTGAAACATTCGATGACCACCGTTACATCATTACGATTACTAAAAAAGGGATGGTTAAACGGACATCATTAGCTGATTTTACGATGAGTCGAACAGCGAAAGCAGCAGTTGCGATGACTGTTAAAGCTGATGATGAATTACATCGCGTCTTTATCAGCGATGGAGCAAGCGACATCATTCTTTTAAGTCAGCAAGGATTTGTCAATCGTTTCCATGAAACTGAAATTCCACAAGCAGGGGCACGTGCCGCTGGGGTAAAAGGAATTAAGTTAGTCACTGGTGATGAACTGATTGACGCGGTGATAATTGGTCATGAACCAGTACCACTATTGTTTATCAGTGAGCGTGGAATTTTCAAACATGTCACATCAACTGAAATTGAAGTGACTGGTCGCTTCAAAAAAGGCTTTGCGATTTTGAAACAACCAAAAATCAATCCTCACCGATTAATTGCCGTTGTCAATGCGAATCATCGTTTCACGATTGAAACCGAAACACATGAAGAGGAAATTAATCCAACGACAATTAAATTTACGAGTTTAGATACAACCCCACGCCCACTAATCACTGAAAAAATTATTGATGCACATTTAATTCCAAATCACTTGCCTGACTTTGTCCCGACTGAAACACAAGTTGATGATGAAGCGGCAAGTACATTAGGGATTGAGCACCAATTACAACAACGCCTCAAACAAATTCAAAATCAACGAAAGCAGCGTGGACACACACTGCTTGATGAACTTGAAGAAAACGAATAAATTTTCCGATCATTTGTCTGGATGAAATTCCAGTCAAATGGTCTTTTTTTGACAATATTAAGAAAACGCTAACATCGCTACTGTTGAGCAATTAAGTGGCTTTTTAAATTATTTTCAGAGTATAAAATGTGAATTTTTCATTAATTAAACTAAATATTTTTTAATGTTAACGTTAACAAAAAGGGTTTACATAAAAGATTAAAAGCATTATATTATAAATAAGGCGGAATAATTGTTTGAAATTAATAATTAAGCTGATAAATTAAAAAATAACGGAGGACATGATTATGAAAAAAATGTACCAAGCTGGCGAGTGCCCAAAAGAATCGGGATTATATCATTTAGTAAGTGTTATTGAGAAAAAAGTTGAAGAAACAGTAAATAAAGTTGTTATTTATGTCGGACCACAACAAAAATTGCCAACAATTGATATCGAAAATCATGCATGGATGAAAGCTTAATAACTGAAAGATCTGAACATTACGAGGACACCACGATGAAAATTTTCACACAAAAAAAGCCTAGCGAATAAGCAGGCTTTTTTTTATGGTTAGTTATTTAAATGCCGTTCATAACGATTGAGCCAAATTGTATAACTAAAGGTAATTGCACCACCTACAAATAGGGTGAAGAAGAACGTTGACGTTCGCCAGAGCAACATACCGACAATTAAGCTACTTGGTGATTGGAATAAGAAGAGGAAGAACATCGTAAAGATAAACTCAGCACCACCACTACCACCAGGGAGCGGGACAAAAGCAACAATCAGAGCAACAATAGCACTGGCTGCAATACTATCAAAGAGAATAGCGACCCACGAACCATCTAAGGGTACGTGGAGTGACAGGGCGATGAAGAACGGGACAGCATTGAAAATGAGTAACCGGACTAAATTGATGAGTAAGACTTTTAAAAAAGTCGACTTATTATTTTGAACAGTTTGAAAACTTTCACGGAATTCACTGAGTGTAGATTCTAAACTCAATAATTTTTGATCAAGATTTTTGATAAAAGTGAATTTGACGATAATTTTACTGACAACAAACTTATGAATTTTTGTTGAAGTTGCTAATAAGACCAGTAAAAGATAAACAGCAAAATTTGAAATCAGGCCAATACTGAGCCAGATTAAAAAATTAGGGACAGTTTCATTGAAAAGTGAGAAATTAATAACTGCAAAACAGCCACAAAAAATCATGAGAGCAACGATATAGAGGCTTAAATTCAATAATGTAATCATGACACCATCGTGAATTTTCAGCCCTTGGCGGCGCATATAGAAGATTTGAAAGACTTGACCACCACTCGCCATTGGAGTTAAAGCACTATAGAATTGACCAATAATTGAGACCATCAGACTATCAAAAAAACGATAGCGATTGTGGTTTGTTTTGGCAATTAATTGCATGACATACGCTTCAGAGAGCCACCAAATGACGACACAACCAATTGCAGCTAACAACCATGATGGATCAGCCGCGAGGAGCAATTGTAATTTTTGTTGGAAATCATCTTTAACCGAAAAATAAATAACAAAGATGGTAACTAAAGTAATGAGAGAAAAGTACAACAAGTTTTTCTTGTTATTTGACATTATAATTACCCCTTTTCTATTTTAAATTATAACTGAAAATTTTTAGAAATGTTAAAATCCAATCATTTTTTATTTTACCAATAATATTTAAAAAAAACAACAGTTAGACAGGTTTCTTTTTGGGAAATAACTTGGTACAATAAAGAAGTCAGGAAAAATCAAATGATTTCCAAAATAGTTTAAAGGAGGAAGTGTCAAGAGTGATTTTTGACACGTACTAGAGTGCAAAAAACAAAACCGAAAATTTTATTTGTGACGTACTCACTTGCAGTTGGCGGGACTGAGCGCGTCCTCGTGAACTTACTTGATAAGATAAAGGACCAGTATGAAATTGAAATTGCGATTTTGGTGAATAAAACAGATATGCTTGCGGCTGTTCCTGAGGGAATCAAAGTGACGCCGTTATTTGATGATATAAATATTAACCCATATACATTGGTAAAAATTTGGGCGTATTCACGAAATCCAAAATGGATTCAAGATTTGTACCGGCGAAAATTAACTGGTGACTATGATGTTGAAGTTGCTTTTTCTGATTGGGGTGGCTGTCCGTCATTTGTGGCATTTAGTCCAAATGAAAAGGCAAAGAAAGTTGCCTGGCTCCACTTTGATGCAAAAGTTTTTGATTATAAAGTTTATGGATTTATTCCGTTTGCGCGAACAATGCAATTATTTGATGAAATTGTTGGCGTTTCGAATACGGCTGAAGAGTCGGCACGAGAATTATTTCCAATTTTGAGCGATAAATTGTCAACGATTCACAATTTAATGAGAGTAGAAGATATTTTAGTTAAAGCTGAAAATGAAGCGAATCCATTTGCGCAGACGAAAGATAGTTTGAATCTATTAGCAGTTGGCCGTATGTATCCACAAAAAGGTTTTGAACGTTTGATTCAAGCTCATAAAAAATTAATTGATCAAGGTTTTCGCTATCATCTGCATTTTGTTGGTGAAGGAATTGAACAAAAACCACTGGAACTTGCCGTGAAAACAGCAGGGCTAAGTGAATATACAACTTTTTGGGGTGTACAAAAAAACCCCTATAAATTCATGAGAAATGCAGATTTATTCGTTCTTTCTTCACGCTATGAAGGCCTGCCGACAGTGTGTATTGAAGCCTTCTTATGTGGCACACCGATTGTTTCGACAGAAGTTGCCGGAATTTATGAAATTTTCAAAGGGCAAGAGGTCGGTTTAATTACTGAAAATAGTACTGATGGCGTCTATCGGGGCTTAAAAAGTGCACTAGAAAATCCAGAACAATTAGCTGTATGGAAACAAAATGTGCAACAATATACATGGCATAACGAATTTATTATTGATGAAATTCATATATTATTTAATAAGTAACCGCATGGCTAACGCAAGTTAGCCATTTTTTATTTGCCACAAATGAGAAGAACTATTGTTTGTGAAGCGTGTTGCCGATAGTAGTAATTCTTTCATAAGTTAACTAGACAACTTGAAGTAAAATGTTCAC
>JBOFSL010000189.1:0-1015 GCA_051651525.1 Culicoidibacterales bacterium
TGTTTGAGCTGCTTGTGGGTGCCGTAAGCCTTGATATCCTTGGCGCATCATCGCCAATTCGGCCGGATGAGCTAATAAATACAATGCCGTTGCCGCGAGTTCATCGATATGATCGATGATAATTGCTGCTTGTCGCGAAGAAAATAACAAAGCATTATCCAATTCTTGGCCGGGCATTGGATCAATAAAAATAGCTGGCGTTTGCGTCATTGCTAATTCACTCACCGTAATTCCTCCAGGTTTTGTTAAAATCAAATCGGCAACTCGATAAAAATCAGCAATTTCTTCAACATAGCCGTGAACAAATAATTGATTTTCATACTCTTGTGCTAACGTTTGAATTTGTTCGTAGAGCTTTTCATTTTTACCAGCAATGAAAATGACTTGTAATTTTTCAACAGCTAATAATGCTCGTAATGTGTCCTCGACATTCGTGACAACACCGGCTGCACCAGCAATAAACAATAATGTTTGACAGTCAGCTGCTAATCCATACTGCTTTTGTAAAAAATTAATTGGTTGTTCCGTTGGTTCAAACATTGTGCGGACTGGGATTCCGGTGACACTAAATTTTTCACTCGTGATTTCAGCTTTTATTTGACCAATTTCTTGGACAATTGTATCTGCGACAAAATAATGGTCAATCGCTGGATGGAACCATGAACGATGAGCTGTGTAATCGGTAATCACTTCATATAATGGTTGATCAATTTTGCCTTGTTGTTTCATCGCCGAAATGACAGGAACTGGAAATGTAATCACGATCGCATCAGGTTTAAATTCAATAATCCGTTCATAGGCTTTTGAACGTCCGAGTAAACTGCTTAATTGATTATACAATTTTGATTCTGCCATCCGTTCAGCCGTATCGTAACCGAATTTATACACTTTGTGCAATGATGGTTTAAATGACAGTTTATAAATATCCGTCGTAATTTTTGCGATTTTTGGATATTCATCAGCAATAATATCAAAATGTTCGACCATCGCCCCTGCTTCTTCAAATGCTTGAACA
>JBOFSL010000190.1:0-4903 GCA_051651525.1 Culicoidibacterales bacterium
AAAGCGCCTCATAAACCATGGTATCAATTCCTTTAATTCCACCACTTAGAATATAAGTGTGACGATTAAAGAGGCGGGCGATACGATAGGCCAATTTACTCCGAAAGCGAGCTCGGCTGCAGTAAATGACAATCGTTTCATGTTGTTTACCGATTTGTTTGAGTTTTTTAAAATAATGCCAAAAGTGCGAAAGGTGTGGGAATGATTCCCAAATAACGTGAAATACCCCTTTATTATGGTACGTATCATATAATTGATAATGCAATTTTTCGGTGACAATCGGAAAATTATTGGCATGTTCAAGATGGCCATCAACAAATTGTTTGTGCGTTCGGACATCAACAAGATAATAGTCTGGAAGTAATTCAAGTTCAGTTCGCGTAATCCAATTCATCAAAAAATCTCCAATTTTAAAAATTTAGAAAGCACGAAAGTGTGCAACTAACAAAAATAGTATACCATGAACAAGCCACCACTCACAAATCATAATTTAACGCTAATTTTTAATCTAAAATCCATATAAACAAATAAATAATAAAATTATAAAAGTAAAGCTTATAAATAAATAAAATTAAAGTGGAATTATAGTTTGAAAAGTTTGACAATATTCATTTTAAAAGTTATAATAATAATGTAATTCAAAAAGTAAAGGAGAAAAGTACTAAATGAATGAACAAAACACACAGCAACTGTGGTTAATATGTTTTATGACGATTTTCGTGGCAATTGCATTGTTACTGTTATTTTTCACAATTTTCTTTTTGGGATTCGAAAGTTTTGGTCCAGGTCCCGTTATTTTTTTTATTGGCAGTTATTTTATTAGTTCATCGCTGATTGCAGTGATGATTGAAAATAGTACGAAAATGTATCAGAATAAATTTAAACGCCAATTCATTCGGACAGTCTTAAATTTAAGTGTAAATTTTTTGATTATTGTTGGTTTAAATTTAGGGATTACCGGAATTACGTTATCAAATATATCGATTTTTGGTTTAACAATATTGAGTTATATTGGAGCAGTAATCTTTATCCATTGGGTTGAAGATGGTTTAAAATAATTAAAGGAATAACGCACTCGTTTGAGAGGCGTTTTTTTGTATGAAAAAACAGGAAGTGTATTGTTAATAAGCGGATAAATTCAGGTAATTTGCTTGTTTCAACAATTTATTCTTGTATAATACAAACATAGTCATCAAAAGGAGGAGTGAGTGATGGAGTTATTAGATCAATATTTGTCAGCTGTCGCTCGGCATGCTCCAACAAAAGAACGGGTGCGAATCGTCAAACTTGTGCGGACTAAAATTGAAATACTCATGGAACAAGATATTCGGCAAGTCACAACTGAACAAAAATTAACGGATGCATTAATTCAACTTGGACCACCGAATCGGGTCGTCAATCGCTTTTTACAAACACCCCGCTATCTCATTGGACCAGCGGTATACGATGCGTATTGGCAAAGTTTATCACTCGTTTTCTGGGCGGTTGTTATCAGCTTACTTATTGCAAACGGTGTTGAATTTCTTTTCAATGGACCAATGAGCTTGATGACGCTGCTGTTCACGTATCTGACAAATTTGGCATCAGCTTTAGCTCAATCTTTCTTTTGGATTACACTCGTTTTCATTGTTTTTGAACGAAGAGGAATCCGTATTGACTTACATACACAGTTTCAACCAAATCATTTGCCACCAGTTGATAAATGGGGGGAAGATATTCCTGGATTAGAACCGAAAATCGGTTTGATATTGACAACAATTTCCTTTGTGATTTTTTATTTCGCACCGCAAATTATTGGTTTGTATTATTTTGAAAATGGTGACTGGCAAATCATTTCTATTTTCAACTTGAAAGCTTTGCCGTACTTCTTGCCATTATTTCTTTTGTTTTTTGCAAGTAGTAGTGCGAGGGAAATCGCTAAGTTAATGAGTGGTCAATGGAATTATCCAGTATTAATTGTGACCATTTTTTGTAACTTTTTAACGGTAGGGATTGTTGGCTTGATTGTCTCGGAAGCCAGATTATGGAATCCAACTTTTGTCCAACAGTTTCAAATTATTTTTCAAGCCGAAGCACCATTATTGGCTAATTGGCAAAACTTACAACGCGTTGTCATTATTAGCCTAGCAGCGATAGCGATGATTGATACTATTGTGAACTCAATTCGTGTATGGGAACTACATCAGGCACCACCATTTTTGAGCAATGAAAATCGAAAAAAGAAAGTAGGAAAAGATTATGAACAAAAATAGCAGACTCATCCGATGGGAAGTGATTGTGACATTTATCACAATGGTAGTTGTCAATGCACTTGCGAATATTTTACCAATTAATGGTATTACTTCAGGGGCAGTTTCAGATAGTTATGTGAATCTATTTGCACCAGCTGGAATAACGTTTACAATTTGGAGTGTTATTTATATTTTGCTTGGGGTGTACAGTGTGTATCAACTCGGATTTTTCCAAAAAGAACCAGAAAACATGCCAAATAAACTTTTAGATGAAATTGGTATTTACTTTATCATTTCATCATTTGCCAATTTAACTTGGATTTTTGCATGGCATTACCAAATTCTCTGGCTTTCACTGATTCTCATGCTCACTATTTTGGTGATGCTCGCGCTCATTGTTGTGCGAATTCGTCAAGCACATGAACAAAAACAATTTTCCAGCAAAGAACAGTGGTTTATTCGTATCCCATTTAGTGTTTACTTTGGTTGGATCACAGTGGCGACAATTGCCAATATTGTCACACTGCTAGTCAGTCTAAACTTTGATGGGTTTGGTATTGCTGAACAAATTTGGATGATTGGTATTATTATTGTCGGTACCTTGATAAGTGTGGCAACGATTTGGCGAAATAAAGACATAGCCTATGGTCTCGTGATTATTTGGGCATATGCTGGAATTATTATTAAACATAGTTCTGCTAATGGCTTTGATATGGTGTATCCTGAAGTGATTTGGACTGTTGCAGCAGCTATTGTCATTCTAGTCTTAAGTATTGGTTGGGTAGGATATCAAGAATATCTCAAAAAATAAACTTTTAAGCAGAAAATGTGATGAATTCATTTTTTCTGCTTTTAAAAAAGCGTGAGATTAGGTATAATTTTTATGAAGAAAAAAAGGTTACTGGTATGATACATACCGAGAAAGGTGGGAATCTGTATGCCGCTTTCAAGTGAAAGTACATTACTAACATTACGCATTTTTGATGATGGGTGTAAAACTGATATGAATGTTGAAACAGAAGAAGATATCCAAAAACTTGTGTATTCATTGATTAGTATGTTTGATCAAGCGCCACATATTCGGGCATTATTTGAACTTGCGTTACAATCATCGCAAGAATTAGAAACTTTACTCGAAAAAGAAAATGAAGAACAAATACCATCATAAGAGTGAATAAAAGGGGCTGTATCACAATGACTATTTCAAATAGTAGTCAAAGAATGATACAACTCTTTTTTGGTTGAGACTCTTTTAGTGGCTGATTCGTTTGGATACAGCCTCTTTTTAAATACAGTAGAAAAACCATTTTTACAATTTTTACAAAAAAACATAGAAAATTCAGGAAAAACCATATCTTTTCTAACGAAAATTTTGTAAAATTAGAAGGAATAAGAAGGGTGGCTTAAGCATGCAGGAAAAAGTAGAAGAGATACAAACAGCAAGCAAATCAGAAACAATTAAACACTCAACTCAGAAAAAATTATTGATGATTTTTATCGGTTATACATTATTGACAATTTTAGCATATGTAACTTTGTACAATGGTGAAGTACAGGGGTATTTCCCAGTAGTAATCCGTGCGTTCATTCGAATAATTGGAGATAGTATTTTATGTGCTTACGTATTCAAGTTATATAAGCAAACCGAGCAAGACTACAGGCTAGTCTTGAAATGGCTCGTTGGGATTGTGTGTAGCTTTAGTATAGCTCATATTTTTGCATTAATAGGTGCAATGAGCACGGATATGCTATTCATCCAAGAAATCACGATAAATCTCGAACACACATTTGATATTTTTACAAATATTGGAATATTTGGTTTTGTTTTTGCGATGATTCGGCACGAAAGAAAAAATATCATCATGTATCAAATTATTTTTGATTCATTGACAATTTTATTTTTATTAGGTGCAATCATTTGGGATTTTGTCCTCTACGACTGGATTGTTAATTTAGTAGCGGTGAAGTCAAGTGTGTGGATTTTATTCTTAATTACTTTGATGAGTTTATCAGGGCTGATAATTATGATGAAAATGGTGTACTTGGATAAAGTGCAAAAACAGCAAGTGAAGCAAAAAATGTTGACGATTCTCGCACTAGGGAGTTTCTGTGTTTTTAATTTTATTGCGGCATATCAGCATGTTTTATGGGAAACAACAACGATCGTGCTTGATTTCACACTTGTGTGGCAATGTGCATTGTTACTAGTGATTTTCAGCCAGTACCACCGAACAAAAGATCAAGAGCCTGTCATACCAACTCAGACGCTGACACTTGAGATGAAAATCCAACAAGTGAGTTATATTTACTTAGTGGCGGCAATGACAATTATTTTGTTAGAGTTTAATTTTACAGCGATTGTTTTTACAGCACTTGTCCTCATGTTGCATTTTGTAGCAACGAAATATGTGTACGTCTATCAAGAAAACTGTGAGCTTTTAGTCAAGTATGAACAAATGAATACAGAATTGGAAGCGACCGTGACGAAACGGACGAAACAATTAATTGATAAAAATACTGAACTAGAAATGTTAAGTAAGTATGATCCAATTACTGACTTGCCAAATAAATTATATTTGGAAACGCATTTAAAAGAATTGATTGAATCAGAAGCTGAATTCACTTTGATTTTCCTTAATCTTGATCATTTTAAAACGGTTAATGATTGGTAT
>JBOFSL010000191.1:0-3246 GCA_051651525.1 Culicoidibacterales bacterium
AGCACTCAAGCAAACTGTGGAATCAGAGGGAACAATGTTTGCACATCTTGCTTCCGGTGAAAAGCTAACAATTGATGCAAAAAATCAAGTGCGTAAAGAAAATCAACTTGCTGTCTATACGGGCGCTTTTGGTCCAACAACCAATAATAACGAATGGGGACATGAAATATTTGTTTACAACGAAATGAAAGTTACAGCAATTTACCAAAAAGGAGCTATTGCACCTGGAGGGAAAGGTGCAACAATTCCACAAGGTGGATTTGTCTTATCAGCACATGGAACAGCCGTGAACGAACGGATCCTTCAAGTAGCACTAGGTGAAACCATCACACTCGAAGGTGTTGGTGAACTGACACCACCAGTTGTTGCTGGCGTGTATGTTGAACAAGCGGATGGTGTGAAAATTGGTGTTGATGGTCATAATATCGGTCGTCAAGACAACAAGCTGATGATTTACACAGATGCGTATGGTAAAAAAACCCAAACGAACCAATGGGGCTATGAAGTAGCAATTGATGAAACAGGAACAGTTAGTGCCATTCGTGCTACTGGTGAAGGTGACGCGAGCGGGATGACAATTCCAAAACGCGGCTATGTGCTATCAGCACACGGAACGCGTCGTGACGAATTAAAAACGCTCCAAGTTGGCGATACGCTCACACTCCATGGATTATCACTTGTTGATCTCAATAAATCAGTCACGTTCTCATTAACGGCATTGAATCCAAATGCCGTTTCAAATCCTGATGGTGTTGATGCAACCGGAAAACCATTCCCAGGCTTCCGTGGAGCTGATCAACTCGTTGCGTATGATACGAATTGGACAGATTCGATGACAGGGACAAATGATTATGGGTATGAATTAATCGTAAGTGGAACGCCAGATGTAGGAACAATTACAGCTATCGGTGGGAATAATTCGGTCATCCCAACTGATGGCTATGTACTATCAGGACACGGAGAAGCAGCAAGCTTCTTGATTAATGAAGGCTTAGTTGGCGCAAGTGTTGTACTAGATGAAGTAGCGGGAACAGTGACAATTAGTGTGACACCACATAGTTTATTGTCTTCAGCTGAAGGAGAAATTTTCAAAGCGCAAGGAATGTACGATGAAGCAAAAGCTGAATTGCGTGATATTGATTACGAAGGAGCAATTGAAGCATTAAATGCAGCTGAAAATCACTTTGAACAAGCAGTAATTTTAGCAGAAAAACTTGAAAATGGTGAAGTCAGCGATGAGAATCAATATGCATTTTTAGATCAAATTGATGCGATTAAAGCAAATACATTACTTGTCCAATACCGAACACTTGAGTCAAAAGCTGTTGAAGGACGTGCGATTTGGCACCGACCATCAGAAGTGACATTAGTAGCAGTTCAAGCAACATTAGCTGAATTACAAGCAAATAATATGAATGTGTTATTTTTAGAAACATTCTTTAATGGAAATACAATTTATCCATCAGACCATGAAATTGCGGTTCAACGCCCTGAATTTGCAGCAGCAGATTATGGTCAGTATGGGAATGACTTGTTAGCGGCATTTGTTGGGGAAGCAGAGCAGTATGGGATTGAAGTTCACGCTTGGGTTCATGATTTCTTTGTTGGTTATGAAGGCTATGGATCACCAGTTTTAGAACAAAAACCCGAATGGACATTATTGAACTATGACGGAACAGCAGAGACGAAACTTGAAGGTGGCGTGTACTACTTCATGGATCCTTCAAACCCAGAAGTTCGCCAGTTCTTATTAGATATTTATAGTGAAATGGTCAACGAATATGAAATTGATGGTCTCCAACTTGACTATATTCGTTATCCAGTTGGTCGTTATAAAACGGATACAGGCTATAATAAGTCAAGTATGGATCGATTTAAAGCGGATATGGGCATTGACCCAAATGCAGACATTCAAGTTTTAATGGATAAGGATGTCACACCAGAGTGGGAAACTTACTGGAATCAATGGAATGAATGGAAACAAAATAATATTTCAACATTTGTAGAAGAAGCTCAAGCAACCTTGAAAACGATCAATCCTGAATTAGTAGTTTCAACAGCAATATTTGCTGATATTGAAGAAGCAAAAAATACAAAAATGCAAAACTGGCCATTATGGGTTGAAAGTGGTTGGATTGATATAACTGCACCAATGGCCTATTACAAAGATACACAAACTGTACAAAATAAAGTTCAAGATATGGTTCAGTATGTGAATGGAAATGCTTTAAATTATGCTGGAATTGCCCCAACATTTATCGGAATGAGTCCAGAACATAATGCATATCAAGTTCAAGCTGCTCGTGATGCGAGTGCGCAAGGTTCCGCTATCTTTGCTTCACAAAATTTACTCGGACTTAGTGACGTACAAACTGTCTTTAGCGAAGGAACACATCGTAAAACTGCAGTTGCACCACATGCAGAAATTGAAGCAGTATTACAAGCGGGATTAGATGATATTGTAGAAGAAGCAGAAGGGATTTATATTCCAGGTGGGTATATGAGTGAAGAACAACTTGCTCGTTTCATTGCTGATTATGAAAATTTATTTGTTCAAACAGCAAGTGAAGTTGATTTTACAAGCCTTGCAACACAGACGGAAATTTTGGCAAATAATAGTGAGATCTACGCTGAAGGTACCGCGAGTGAGCGAATTTCTGAAGATTTACTCTATTTAACGAACATTTATCAAACGCGTGCAAATATTTCACCAATGATAGATGCTGAAGAACCAACGCCTACTCCAGATGTGCCAAATACTGATCAGCCTGAGCAAAACTTTGGACCAGAAGGTGATGTCACACCAGAGGTAACACCAGAAGCAGATACAGGGTTTGGACCAGAAGGTGATGTCACGCCAGAGGTAACACCAGAAGCTGACACAGGATTTGGACCAGAAGGTGATGTGACACCTGCTTTACCCAACACTGGTGATTTAACACAAGCAACACTTATTGTTGGTGGAATCACAACTGCAATAGCTGGTGCATGGATGACATTACGTCGTAAAAAATAAAAACTCAAAAAAAAGAAAGCTACGGGATGACACCAACGTTCATCTTGTAGCTTTTTTATTGAGATAATGAAGATATATTAATTGTAAGCACGTAACATCTGACCGTCTATAAATACTTCCCAAAATTGAGTACGATAAAGGTACGAAATTGAAGGAGGTATTTTTTTATGAATGAAAAACCAATTATCGTTCCTATCCAATTAGGGGCAGCTCACACAGAACCCTCTGAA
>JBOFSL010000192.1:0-1342 GCA_051651525.1 Culicoidibacterales bacterium
AGTTGACGAAGAATATAACTCACACAATACGCAACGTCTTGATGTAAAAGGTGTCCAACAAAAAGTACTTGAACTTGCATACGTACGTGCTGAGCTAGCTGACCATTTAGCAGGAACAAAAGGAAATAATGACGATAAGTTATTATAAAATAGAGTAAAGAGGTATAAAACATGAAGGTACTTGTAACTGGCGCGAATGGATTTGTTGGTCAAAATTTGATCGCAACATTACGTTTAAATCCAGAAATTGAAATTTACACATATGACGTAGACAATACAATTGAAGATTTACACACATTCACGCAATATTGTGAATTCGTCTTCCACTTGGCTGGTGTGAATCGACCTGAAAATCCAGAAGAATTCATGACGGGAAACTTTGGTTTCACGACACAACTTCTTGAAGCATTGGAAACTCATGGAAATAAAGCACCGGTGTTAATCACATCGTCAGTGCAAGCGGAACTTGAGAATGACTACGGATTGAGCAAACGTGCAGGTGAACAAGTTGTCTTTGATTATGCACAAGCGGTTGGCACACAAGCATATGTGTACCGTCTACCAAATGTTTTTGGGAAGTGGTGTCGTCCAAATTATAACAGTGCGATTGCCACATTCTGTCATAACATTGCGAATGGATTACCAATCCAAGTGAATAACCGTGCGCATGTCATGAACCTTGTGTATATTGATGATGTCGTCAATGCTTTTATCCAAGCGTTGAACAATAATTCAGTCATGGACGATAAGTTTGCGCTAGTACCAGAAGTATCAACGTTGACATTAGGAGAAATTGCCGATTTAATCGAAAGTTTCCCAGCGAGTCGCCAAAACTTGCAAACACCATTTGTAGGGACAGGTGTTGAAAAACAGTTATATAGTACCTATTTAAGTTATTTATCACATGATCAATTTGCTTATGATTTGAAGATGAATGTTGATAACCGCGGGTCATTTACGGAGTTTTTGAAAACACCTGAACGTGGTCAAGTCTCGATTAACGTCTCGAAACCAGGAATTACGAAAGGGAATCATTGGCACCATACGAAAACTGAAAAATTTTTAGTTGTCAGCGGTGAGGCGCTGATTCAATTCCGCCAAATCAATAGTCAAGAAATCATCGAATACTGTGTGAGTGGTGAACAACTTCGCGTTGTTGATATTCCGACAGGCTATACGCATAATATTATTAATGTTGGGATAACTGATTTAGTCACAGTCATGTGGGCAAACGAAGCATTTGATCCACAACGACCAGATACATTCTTCTTGGAGGTTTAAATAAATGAAAAAAGTAAAAGGAGAGTGCTATGTTAGTCTACAGTAGCATTATACTAATATT
>JBOFSL010000193.1:0-2476 GCA_051651525.1 Culicoidibacterales bacterium
AAAGCTGTTGTTGTTTTAACTGGCATAATGAAAGGTCTCCTTTAATGTGAATGTATATTCATTATACAATTATTTTGATTTTAAACAAGCTGAGTGTGTGAATTTCATCATTATTAAATTAGATGTTGTTTATCTTGCAAGAATAAAGAGTGATTGAGAGGTTGCTGATAAGATTATTTAGGTTATTTTTTGTTTACTTAAACAACATTTAACGGTAGAATAAGCAGGAAAATACGGGAAAGGGAGGGCGAAAAATGAAACTTGTTTCAACGTTTACTCTTACACCAGAACAAGTGCGCACGTTAACAACACTTGGTGTCGAGGTCACACAATTGGTAGCGACTGAATTAGAAACAGCACGTGTGGATCAATACGAAATTGTGGTTGGACAAATGGATAAATCAGTGGATTTCAGTCGATTTACCAATTTAAAGCTATGGCAACTAACGAGTATGGGCTATGACAGGATGCCATTATCCGAGCTAACGCAAAGGCGTATTTTAGTTTACCATAACCGTAATGCGTATACAATTCCAGTTGCCGAAATGGTTATCACGTATATTTTGATGTTGCAAAAGTCTATGATTCAATTTCATAAGCAACAGCAATTACATCAATACAAATCAATCCTTTCATTACAAGAGTTAGCAACGCAACGTGTACTTGTTGTTGGTACAGGCCAGATTGGCACGGAAATTGCACGGAAATTACAGGTGTTTGACTGTGAAGTCATTGGTGCGAATCGTCTTGGGTTGATGAAGCACTATTTTGATCGATGTATTCGGATGGATGAAGTTGATGAGTTTCTTGATAAAATCGATATTTTAATCCTTGCACTCCCTGCCAATACACAGACCGAACAGCGGTTGAACATTGAACGATTAAGCTTGTTAAAACAAGAAGCAATTATTATTAATATCGGAAGAGGTAGCTTAATCGATGAAGCAGCACTTGTAGCAATGCTTGAACATGGAAAATTAGCTGGAGCAGCCTTAGATGTCTTTGTCGAAGAACCACTCCCAGATCACAGTCCACTTTGGGATTTACCGAATGTTCTTGTGACGCCACATAATGCGTTTGCGAGTGTAGCCAATCAAGAGCGGACATTTAACAATATTTTTGAAACAGTAGCGGCGTATATCAAAAATAAGCCACTCACTGCAATTAACCAAATAAAATAAGAAAGTAGGAATGATTTATGAAAAATTTCATGAAAGAATTTAAAGAATTTGCATTACGTGGAAGTGTTATCGATTTAGCAATTGCGGTTGTAATTGGGGGTGCTTTTAAAGCGATTATTGATGCGGTTGTCAATAATTTATTTAGCCCGATCATTGGATTTATTACTGGTGGTTTAGCACTTGATCAATTGACACTCACAATCGGTGAAGTGAGCTTCCAATATGGAGTTTTGATTATGGCAGTGATTAACTTTATCATTGTTGCTTTATTCCTCTTCATAGTCATTCGTGGAATCAACAAAATGAAAAAAGCAAAACCTGAAGCACCAGTTGCTGATACACCAGATGTTGAAGTTTTAAAAGAAATTCGCGAATTGCTCAAAGCACAACAAAAATAATTCCAGAAAGTTCCATAAAATGTGGAGCTTTTTTTTGCAAAAAGCTGAAAGAAAGCGGTTTTTTTGATATAATAATGAAGAAAAAATTATGAAAGAAAAAAATGTGGAGGAAAAAAATGCTATTAGCTTTTGATATTGGGAATACAAATACAGTTGTAGGAGTCTTTGATGGTGAGCACATGATTGCCAATTGGCGTTTATCAACAGATCGGAAACGAACATCAGATGAATATGGAGCGAAAATTCATTCTTTATTTTTATTTAAACAGTTAGATTTCACAACAATTCATGATGTTATCATTTCATGTGTTGTACCAGATGCATTGCAAAATATTTTATGGTTTGTTGACAAATATTTAAACTGTGAACCAATGGTTGTTGGTCAAGGGTTAAAGACTGGGATTAACATGAAAATTGATAACCCTAGGTCAAGCGGTGCGGATTTAGTTGTAACGGCAGCAGGGGCTTACCATAAATATCATGAAACATTAGTCATTGTTGATATGGGAACAGCAACGACTGTGACGGTCGTAACCGATAAAGGTGAATACTTAGGTGGAGCGATTGCACCTGGGATTAATGTCGCAATGAATGCTTTATCGGGCAATGCAGCACAGTTGCCACGGATTGAGTTAAATGCACCGCCAAAAGCGATTGGGACAAATACAATTCACGCGATGCAATCAGGTCTTGTCTATGGTTACGCAGGTTTAATTGATCGTATTGTCAGTGAAATTTTAGTTGAAGTACCAAATCCAAAACGAGTTGTGGCAACAGGGGGGCAAGCACGTCTAATTGCCATGCATGCGAAAACAATTGATTTTATTGATGAGAATTTACTGTTAGAAGGGTTATTAATGATTTATCAGATGAATCGTGTGCGGTAAAGCGAATAAT
>JBOFSL010000194.1:0-1404 GCA_051651525.1 Culicoidibacterales bacterium
AATACTTGCTTCGGTGAAGAAAATTCGCCGAATTTCGGCTTTTTGATAGCCAATTGCTTTAAGTAGACCGATTTCTTTTTGCCGTTCCACAACATTGACGAACATCACGATACCAATCATTGCACAGGCAACGATTAAAGAAATTGAGGCAATCGCAGTTAGCACAACCCGGATAGTTGCGAAAATCGTATCAACGGTTTGTAATGTCGTTGCCGACGTCACAACACGGTACTCTTCATTTTCACCGTAATCATCAATAATTGTTTGAATTTGCGCTTCATCTTTAGCGACACCAGACATCGATGATAAATTCAAATCAGCCGTACCTAGTGAATCTTTTGCCAACTGTTCGCTTAATTGATCACTATAAATGATTGGTTGCGCTCCAACTTCGTCAAAGAAAATGCCCGTAATTGTCAGCGTTTGCGTTATCACTTCATCACCTTTTAAACTCGCGATTGGATTGACATAAAAACCATGTAAGACGACTGTATCACCTACGGATAAATCAAATTCAGCCGCTGTTTGCTCATTAATTGCGATTTCACCGATTTCATCCCAAGTGGGAAAGACACCATCAACGATTGTGTACTGACTTGGAATATTGAGAAATGGTCCAACCCTTTGATAGTCACCACCGAAAATACTCGCAAAACTAAAACCATTTGGATCTTCTTCGATCGGTAAAGCTTTCGTGTCACCATCAATTTCAAATTTTGGATTAGCAATTTCGAGTTCGAAACCAGTGCGAATATCATACTGATCGGCAAGTGTGGCTAAATCATCATCATCAAAGCCATCATTGACTGATGAAATTTGAAAAGCCAATAAATCAGCGCCACTGACGAATGCTTCACGAATATTCGTTTGGACCGCTCCACCAAGCGATAACGTCAAAACAACTGAGGCAATTGCAATCGCTGAAGCAACACTCAAAAATGCCGTCCGGCCTAAACGATAGCGAATGTTTTTGATTCCTAAGACAATTGAAGCAAAAATACTTAACGTTTTTTTGAATGCAATTGGTTTTTCAGCTTTACTTGCACTGACAGACTGTGGTATTTCCACGCGCGTATCACTTTTCACATTACCATAGTCAAGTTCGACAATTCGTTGACATCGTTTCGCCAACTCGCGGTTGTGCGTGACAATGAGGACAAGTTTCCCACTCGCAGCAATTTTTTGTAATAATTCAAAGACAACCTCCGCCGTTTTTGAATCCAGCGCACCAGTCGGTTCATCAGCTAAAATAATTTTCGGATTATTCGCCAGTGATCGAGCAATTGCCACCCGTTGTTTTTGTCCACCCGATAACATCGTTACTTTTTTGTTGATATATTCGCCTAGGCCAACTTCAGCTAAGAGTCGTTTCGCTTCATCAATTTTATCACCTTGGCTTAACTT
>JBOFSL010000195.1:0-1131 GCA_051651525.1 Culicoidibacterales bacterium
GGTAAATACCCAAGTTGGTGCGGATTCATCACTTGTACTGTTTCAGAGAAGTTAAATAAACACACGAGCTTTTCACCAATTCCATGGCGAATAATCGCATGAATCGCCATGTTCGTTAGTACGACTATTTCTGTCGGCGTTTGAGCATGGAGTAATGGTTCATTTTTGCGGAGCGAAATCACGACTTTTGTTTGTTGGAACGTTTTTCCATGTACTGTTGTTTTATCAGTACGTGTTGCTGCTTTTTCCCAATCGAAAGCCGGACGGTGAACCCAACGACCTTCAAGCGCTTTGGCTGGGTTTTGAAGATACGTATGATCATTCAGTTGTGCCAATTCATCGCCACTATAGATTAATGGAATTCCTGGTTGGACAACAATATAAGCCGTTATCATCTGAATTCGTTTGAGGGCAATTGCTATTCCACTCGTATCTTCGTCACGTATCGCTTTTCCTAATCCACATAAGCTCGCAAGTGTCCCGTTAATCCGCGCATCGTGCGTCAGTGGATTATATTGGTAAATTTCTCCTTCCGAAAAACTATTCGGAAAACGACCAGCATAGAAATCAATCAAAAACTGCTTGTGTGCTTGTGGCGTTTGACCTTTTGCTTGAATCAACTCTTCATTGAAGCCCCAACCAATATCATCGTGACAACGGGCATAATTCATCCATGTTCCGGTTTTAGGAATGTAAAAACGGCTCGTATCGACTCGTAGCATTTCCACATCTCGCGTTGCTAAGGCGTTCCAAATATTAACCATTCCCGTCGCATTATACATCAAACCGCATTCTGGTGCTTGTTCATTCCCAAAATAAGTCACAATTTCCTCTGGCTCAACGATTGCTTCCCCAAGTAACACAAGGTTTGGACAAACGTAATCCTTGATTAAGTGAATCATATGGAGTAATTCATGAATTTCAGGTAGATTTCGGCACATTGTCCCGAGTGATTTCCACATAAATGGAATTGCATCCAAGCGAATCATTTCCACCCCAGTATTCGCTAAAAAGAGTAAAATATCAACAATCTCATTGAAGACACGCGGATTATAGAAGTTTAAGTCCCACTGAAATTCACTGAACGACGTAAAAACATATTTTTGCAATTCGCTATAATACGTAAAATTC
>JBOFSL010000196.1:0-1677 GCA_051651525.1 Culicoidibacterales bacterium
GTATGTTTTTGGTGATTGCTGAAACTGGTGGTGATTTTGCGCATTGATACTCAGAAAGCTCCCTTGCCAGTTTCCACCCATATCAATACCATGAAAAATGCTCGTCCCACTTTCAAAATCTACTAATTGAGGATAGCTATCTGGTGATAAGCCACTCATTATAACGAGTGCAAAGACAATTATTAGTATATAGAATGGTTTTTTCATACTTAGAATCCTTGGCGATAGTAGAAATACACATCGTTATCTAAGTATAAATCAACTGGTAAAACAATTCGATTACTTCCGTATGCAATGCCATTTCCTAAGTCAACTCGCTCAACACCATTTAAATAATAAGCCAGATATACTATTTGTGAACAGTACATACCATTCGCCGTACTTGCATTATTTAATCCAATATAGTACTTTGTCCCATGGTATGATCTTGCCTTATTTAATGTAGCTGTTGTGATTTGTTTAAAATTCGCCTGATTATACTTTGAACGAACGTAATTATATGATATTTTATCTTTGTTATTATTGTGCCATGCTAAATAATCATATGCTCTTGCTGTTGTTCCGTAACCACGCGTTTCAAATGTTGTTGATTCGTTTGGGCGTAGACCTTTCGAATCCATCAATGCCGCATGACCGTATTTAAGTAATTCAAAACTACTACTTGTACTATGATTTACCAAGATATCCCCTCTGTCTAATAAACTCCACGCTGATGAACGCTCAAATTCATTATTAAACATTTTTTCTTTTGAAACATGGAATTCAATTGAACCAGTTTCGTGATTATATGTATAATCATCATCATTATAGTGTTCAAGTTTTGGATTTACTTCTATTAAGGCTTCTTTTATTTTCTCTGTTTCTGAAATTCTTTTTTTATTCAAATCTACTGCTTCATCAATCTCATTTTTAAATAGCAAATCTTTTTCTTTCTCTTGAATAACTAAATCTTCTTGCGTCCTATTTTCACTTGCCTCTACTTGCACTAAACTTAATGGCATTAACATTAAAACACACAATAAACAATATGTTTTTTTCATTTTATTCTCCTTTTTAACTAAGATTCAAATTAACTTTATAGCTTCTTAGTTATTTTAGTATAAGATTATTTTCAAATGGTGTAAAGTATCTTTAAGTATACTTTACATTATTAAAATTAGTTGTTATAATCTAACTGTAACTATTAAAGGAGCTTTTCTGATGCAAGATAAATTATGTAAATCATGCTTGGCACGTGGTCTCAAGTATTTTCGCCAACTTCGTAATCTTACTCAAGAAGAAGTTTGTACACCATCTTTCAGTGTTCAAGTATTAAAAAAAGCTGAAACAGCAAAAACATTTCCTTCAATCGAATCAATGAGCTATCTTGCACAAAAACTTCAAGTCAATATTGATGATTTAATTTATTTTGACTCTTATTTATTATTACAATCTTTTGATAGCCAAAAGCAAACACTTCTCCATGCTATCGATTTTGATGACTATCAACAAATTAATTCGATTTATCATCTAACAATTCAGTTATTGCAGTCACGACTAGCTTTTACTCGCAAACTCGAAATCCAAGTCTATGCCTTTACTGCTGAGTTCTGGCTCATTACTCATAATTTTTTAGATAATATAAATTTTCACGAGTCATTCAATATATTTATAGTATCTTATACGTTAAATTCAATG
>JBOFSL010000197.1:0-6859 GCA_051651525.1 Culicoidibacterales bacterium
TTCTGTGTGAGCTGCCCCTAATTGGATAGGAACGATAATTGGTTTTTCATTCATAAAAAAATACCTCCTTCAATTTCGTACCTTTATCGTACTCAATTTTGGGAAGCATTTATAGACGGTCAGATGTTACTTGCTTACGATTTTACTCTCAAAAACACTGCAGATTGCTGGGTGTGTATCAAAAAGTGTATCATTTGCACAAAAAAAGGCCACGAACCCTTGTAAACAAAGGGCTCGTGGCCTTTAATTATTTATTCCCACTCAATTGTTGCTGGCGGCTTAGATGTAATATCGTAGACTATACGGTTAATTCCTTTTACCTCATTGACAATGCGAACTGAAACTTTTTGTAACATTTCCCATGGTAATTTAGCAAAGTCAGCTGTCATTCCATCAATTGATGAAACAGCGCGCACACCTAGTGTGTAGTCATATGTTCGTTGATCACCCATAACTCCGACTGAACGAAGGTTTGTTAAAACTGTGAAATATTGCCAAACATCTTTTTGTAAACCAAAATTGACAACTTCTTCGTGTAAAATCGCATCTGATTCACGAACGATGTGTAATTTTTCTTCAGTGATATCACCAATAATACGAATTGCTAATCCTGGTCCTGGGAATGGTTGACGCCAAACAAGTTGTGGCGATAATCCTAACTCAATTCCTAATTGACGTACTTCGTCTTTGAATAACGTATCAAGTGGTTCAATTAATTTGAATTCCATATCGTCAGGTAATCCACCAACATTATGATGTGATTTAATCGTTTGCGCAGTATCTGTTCCTGATTCAACGATATCTGTGTACAGTGTTCCTTGTGCTAACCATTTTACGTTCTCTTCTTTTGATAAACGTTTTTGCTCATCGTCGAATGTGTAAATAAACTCATTCCCGATAATTTTACGTTTTTCTTCCGGATCACTGATATCTGCAAGCTTACTCATAAAGCGTTCGCGTGCATCAACTTTGATAATATGCATATTGAATTCTTCTCCGAAGACTTGCATCACCATTTCCGCTTCATTTTTACGTAATAATCCATGATCAACAAAGAGACACGTTAATTGGTTCCCGATTGCTTTGTGTAATAATGTCGCAACAACTGATGAATCAACACCACCACTGAGTGCACATAACACATGGTCTGTTCCAACTTGTTCACGAATTTTCGCAATTTGCATATCGACAAAACTCTTCATCGTCCAATCACCTGTTGCTTGACACACTTCATAAATGAAGTTTTTCAACATTGCTGTTCCATGTTCACTATGTTGAACTTCCGGGTGGAATTGCACTGCATACATTTTACGTTCTTGATCATGCATCATCACGATCGGTGTTGTATCTGTTTGTGCATCAATACTAAATCCTTCAGGTACTTCAACTACATGATCACCATGGCTCATCCAAACAACTTGTTGTTCTGGTAAATCTTTACACAATGGTGTTGGATTGATAATTTCAATTTCTTTACGTCCGTATTCACGTGAATGCGCCCCATCGACTTTTCCACCATAGTGATGAGCCATGTATTGCATACCGTAGCAAATTCCCATAACTGGAATCCCTAGATCAAAGATTGCTGGATCTGGACGGAATGATGTTTCATCATAGACACTATTTGGTCCACCTGATAAAACGATTCCTTTCACATTTCCTAAAGCAGTAATTTCTGCTGCTGTTATTTTGTGCGAGCGTAACTCTGAGTATACACCAAGTTCGCGGATACGACGGGCAATCAGTTGGTTATACTGACTCCCAAAATCTAAAACAACAATCATTTCATTCTTCATGGATTTGGTTCTCTTTTCTCTTATTTTTTGATTTCAGTTTCAACGAATTCGAAGCGTTCAACATCAAATAAGCCTTTATTTGTTAATTTCAATTTTGGTATAACTGGTAATGATAAAAATGATAAAGTCAAAAATGGATTGAATTCACCGCTAAAGCCAAGTTCATCCAAGGCAGTATGCAAATGCTCTAAATCGCTGAGCACCTCGGGAATTGGCCGATCAGTAATGAGTCCAGCTACTTCTAGTTGTAAACTCGCAATCACTTCACCAGCTTTAACAACAACAATCCCACCATTGAGTTCAACAATCGCTTGTGCAGCAACGTGCATATCTGTGTCATTCATCCCTAAAACAAGTAAATTGTGGGAATCATGGGCAATTGTCGTTGCAATTGCGCCTGTTGTTAAACCAAAACCTTTGACAAGTGCCATACCTAAACTATCATCATCTTGGTGGTGCCGTTCAGCAACAATCATTTTCGCTAAATCACGTTGCACATCCCCACTAAAATTCTTAGTCGGTTCAATTTCAACAAGAGCTTCATGCGTTTGGAGATGATTCGGAATAATCTCGATTGCACGAATACTTGCAGTTGCAATTGAAAATTGGAAATCCAAATTTTCCGCAACGTGCACACTATTAGGAATATCAATTGGTGCTGCTTGTTTAGCAACATCATCAGGATTAACTAAAATTCCAGCTTTGTAGACAGCAGTAATTGCCATCGTTGTTAAATCACTTACTAACAAACAATCCGCTCGATATCCTGGTGCGATGGCACCTAGGTCGCGCAATTGATAACACTGTGCGGTATTTAACGTTCCCATTCGGACGGCTAAATATGGATCAACTCCTGCTCGAATTGCAATCCGGATCGCATTATCAATACTTCCCTCACTCAATAAATCATCTAAATGTTTATCATCAGTACACAAACAAATACGATTATTATTGGCAAGATTGACTTCTTGCAGTAATTCTTCTAAATTTTTTGCGGCTGTTCCTTCTCGCATTAAGACGTACATCCCACGACGTAATCGCATGAGTACTTCTTCAGGATGCTCACATTCATGATCAGTTTTCACTCCAGCTGTTATATAGCCATTGAGCTGTGCTTCATTTAATCCTGGTCCGTGACCATCAACAATTAAATTACGCTGTGCAGCATCAATTAATTTTTGCATCACGTTCGGATCAGTATTGAGTACACCTGGATAGTTCATCATTTCTGCGAGCCCAAGTACGCGTGGATGGTCATACAACAGTGCTAAGTCAGCTGCCGTTAATTCTGCCCCACTCGTTTCAAAATCGGTAGCAGGAACACAGGATGAAGCCATGATAAAGACATCTAAACCAATATCTTCGCTCGCTTGCAACATATATTCAATGCCTTTAATTCCAAGTACATTCGCAATTTCATGTGGATCACTGATGACACTCGTTACGCCATGTTTGAGTGAAATACTCGCAAACTTACTCGGTGTGACAAGTGATGACTCAAGGTGAACATGGGCATCAATTAATCCAGGGATTAAATATTGACCAGTCGCATCGATTTGATTCTGAGCGGTTGCATAATCACCAATACCAACGATTGTCCCATCGACAATTGCTACATCCGCTACATAATCGGTAAGGGTAAACACGTCTACAATTGTTGCTTGATGAAAAACAAAATCAGGTTCAGCTTGTTTCATTGCTACTTGTACATGTTTTGTGAGTCTTTCCATAAGTCTCACTCCTTTTATTTTTTATTTTGAATAGTTTGGTGCTTCTTTTGTGATTTGAATATCATGTGGATGACTTTCACGTAATCCAGCTCCGGTAATTTTGACGAATTTTCCATCAACTTTTAAATCAGTAATTGTTGCTGTTCCACAGTAACCCATACTCGAACGTAACCCACCCATTAGTTGGTAAATCACATCTTCTAGTTTTCCTTTGTGTGGTACTCGCCCTTCAATTCCTTCAGGAACAAGTTTTTTTGCTTCTTTCGCATTTGCTTGGAAGTAACGATCTTTACTTCCACGTGCCATTGCCGCTAATGATCCCATTCCAACATACACTTTATAGCGACGTCCTTCTAATAAGACTTCTTCACCTGGTGCTTCTTCTGTCCCGGCTAATAAACCACCTAACATGACACAGTCTGCTCCCGCCGCAATTGCTTTTGGAATATCACCTGATAATTTAATTCCACCATCGGCGATTACACCAACACCGGCTACTTTACACACTTGCGCGACTTCATTAACCGCTGAAATTTGTGGAACACCGACTCCAGCAACAACACGCGTTGTACAGATTGAACCAGGTCCAACACCAACTTTGACTGCATCAACACCGACAGCAATTAAGTCTTGTGCGGCCGCAGCTGTCACAATATTCCCAGCAATAACATCTAATGTTGGGAAATGTTGCTTAATTTCAGCAACGGCTTGAATAATTCCTTCTGAATGACCGTGAGCCGAATCAATTGTCACAAGATCTGCTCCTGCTTTCACTAATGCTGTCACACGTTCAATTAAATCTGCACCAACGCCAACAGCTGCACCACAACGTAATCGTCCTTGACTATCTTTACATGCGTTTGGATAATGTTGCACGTTATCAATATCTTTAATTGTGATTAATCCGCATAAAACATTTTCTGAATTGACAATTGGTAATTTTTCAATTCGGTGTTCAAGTAAAATTGTTTTGGCCTCATCAATTGATGTCCCAACTTCGGCAGTAATTAGTTTTTCTTTTGTCATAATATCCGAAACTGGCGTTTCATCAAGTAAACGGTATTTTAAATCGCGATTCGTAATGATTCCAACTAACTTCCCTTTTTTCGTCACAACTGGTAATCCTGAAATTCGGTATGTTGCTAAAATTTCTTCTGCTTCAATTAGTGTTGACTCTGGGTGTAGCGTAATTGGATTCGTAATCATCCCATTTTCCGAACGTTTAACACGATCAACTTCTTTTGCTTGATCTTCAATTGACATATTTTTGTGAATAATCCCAATTCCACCTTGGCGTGCTAAAGCAATGGCTAATTGTGATTCAGTAACTGTATCCATTGCTGCTGATAATACTGGAATGTTTAAGCGGATATTTTTTGTTAATTGGGTTTGTAATGAAACCTCATTTGGTAGTACTGCTGAACGTTGTGGAATTAATAGTAAATCATCAAACGTGTATCCTTCTAAAACAATTTTCCCATTCATATCTGGATTATTCATGTGTATATGCCTCCTGGTTTTTTTCTTCCTCACTTACACTTCTACTCCAATTATATATAAAAAGACGCACCTCGTCCGTAGGTGAGGAATCAGCTAGGAACTAAGATAACGTCTTGTTTAGATAGACTTCTCCCTTGTTTCAGAAAAAGAATATGATATAAAAAAACGATACCTTATAGCCCCTCTATTACGGTTTCGGGGTAGAGACTCTTGGACCTATTACCAAGTATATATAAAGTGTCTGTATTATGTTTTTGATCGGAAATATTTAATTTTTATTAGTATTCATACTACCTTTGTTCATCGCTATTGTCAATCATTTTTATAGTTTTTAGTCTTTTGCCTAAAATTTTGATTGTACTTATCGTTAATTTTGTCTTTTTCACAATAAAAATTATGTTAAAATAAATTGATATGCTATTTAAAATAAAAATAGGGGTTATTATGAAAAAAATAGTGAAAATTTTAGGAATTATACTTGGTAGTTTTGTCTGTTGCTTACTCCTATTCGGGATTGGCACAATTATTACTTTGAACATTCGGATTCAAACAGTTGAAACATTTACCTATACAGCTAATGCACCTGGTCAGTATTTTAACATTGATGGTTACGACCTACATTATACAATTATTGGTGAAGCAACCGAACAACCACCGATATTATTTTTCCACGGGTTTAATGCTGCAGCAAGTCACGAATGGAGTAAACTCGCACCCTTTTTGAGTGATCGTCAACTTATTTTCGTTGATCACTTAGGTATGGGCTATTCAGAGCGTGTGACGACTGCTGATTACGTCCTCTCTTATAAAGGTCAAAGTGAGCTCTATCAGAAATTTATCCACGAATTGGGCTATGAAAAAATCCAGCTCATTGGCGTTTCTTATTCCGGTGCACTCGCCGCCCAAGTTGTCTTAGATGCACCAGAATTAGTCGATAAACTCATCTTAATCGGTCCACAACTCATTGAACTTGGTGGTGGCGAATTTGCGAAGTTATCGACAATTCCCTTTGGTATTGGCTCAGCTATGACGTATCTTTCAATGGGGGCTGGGTTTATGGGAACACAGTTATATGCCCTCGACTGTACATTTGAACCTATTGGCTTTTGCCCTGAAACAGCTGATCGCGCTATTCGTCAACGACAAGCTGAAATTATCGGCACGACACACAATTTCATTGCATACAACGAAACACAACTCCACACCGATGTACCTGCTGCCCTTTCTCAGATTACAATTCCGACGCTCTTTATTTATGGAAGTAACGATCATGCCCAAGGTCAATACCGAGCTCAATTACAACAACTCATGCCAACGGCCGAGTTTGTTGTAATTGCAGGAGCCTACCACACTCCACATTTACAACTACCAAAACAGGTTGCACAGCTCATCAGTAATTTTTTTGCAAACTAAAAAGAACGTTCTCACATTGTCTGATCACGCCCTTATCTTGTTACTTATAATCAAATAATGTCAAATACACAAATATTCCACCTGAAAGTGTTAAAATCACAAGTATTGTTCCAATTGTGACAACAACACCTTGCCAAATACCATATCCAAAAGCGCCAAAAGAGACAAATCCTGTAAAAACAGAGGCCAAAATAATAAATAAAATACCGAGTAAAATTTTCATTTTGCTCACTCCTTTTCACTTTTATAATTCTGTACCTTTATTATACCGAGTTAACGGCAAAAAACGATATTAGATATTGTGTAATTTACTTTAAAATCAACTGAATGAAATTGAATTTCACAAAAAAAACACAACATCGTCAGTAAACATTTATTGTTTACTTTGTTCAAAATTTGTATACTAAATGAGAAGGCAAG
>JBOFSL010000198.1:0-1109 GCA_051651525.1 Culicoidibacterales bacterium
TACTATACGCCACCATTCTCACCAGAGGTAGTAACAATTCTTGATTTAGCACAAAGAGGTGTCGTTATGGTCGATCGTAATTTTAAAGTTCGCCAAGCTGACTTTGATATCAATCAAGCAAAGATTAGTCAAAATTTACAGCAATTAATTTCAGCCTGCGGGTGTGATTTGTCGGACCAGTGGTAACACGTACAATAGTACGTGTTTTTTTGTGTAAATTAACAATAAATTCTGTATTGATTTATGAAAAAAACTTAATTTATACACAAAAAATTTTTTTATCCTGAAATAACTTGTATTTGTAATTTTTTTAACTTAATATTGAATTGAATTTATAATAAAATTAAAGGAGAATAATGATGAAAAACTCAAAAATTTTTTCAGGTTTACTCGCAACAGCGTTGGTAACACAGCCATTGTTAGCAGGGGTAACTGTAATGGCGCAAGAAGCTGAATCAACGGTAGTTATGACAATCATGCACACAAATGATATGCATGGTCGATTAGCTGCTGAAAGTAGTAGCTTAGGTGTAGCGAAGTTAAAAACTTTCGTTGATCAAATGCAACCAGATTTATTATTAGATGCTGGGGATGCATTCCAGGGGTTACCATTGTCAAATGAATCACAGGGGATGATGATGCTTGAAGCAATGAACGCAATTGGTTATGATGCGATGGCAGTCGGAAACCATGAGTTTGATTTTGGTTATGAACAAGCTCAAACGTATGTCAATGAAGCAAACTTCCCAATTTTAGCAAGTAATATTCTTGATAAAATTAAAAATGAATCAGCCTTCGAACAATCGACAATGTTTGAACTATATGGTATTAAAGTTGGTGTCGTTGGTGTAGCTACACCGGAAACAGCTGAAAAAACGCACCCTGATAATGTAACTGATGTTGAGTTCCAAAATCCATATACAACAACACAAGCAGCGGTAGATCAATTAGAAGCTGACGGTGCAGATATCGTTATTGCGTTATCACATTTAGGGTTAGATCAATCATCAAGTGAACGTGCTGATTTATTGGCAGAAAATGTTGACGGATTAGACTTAATCATTGATGGTCACAGCCATACGACATTGACTGAACCATTAGTCGTAAAC
>JBOFSL010000199.1:0-8878 GCA_051651525.1 Culicoidibacterales bacterium
GCCCGACTGGTATAAATCAACAATCATCTTTTTAAATTCTAAATCATATGTAGCCATTTTGATTCCTCCGGTTTTTTGGTATTTAAATTATACCATACTGTCTTTTGCCTTTGGTCCAATTTATATTCTACATCCAGTGGGTAGTTACGTGCTTATGACACTTGCGATTATTTTGTATAATTTTGGTTGTATACAAAAAAGTTTTTCTATGCTTGTGTCGTTTCAATACGGCTTTTACGTTTGATATCATTGAGTAATAACTCGATGAATTCTCCTTTTGATACTGTTATTTGTGCTTGTGATCCATGTTTACGGTACGTGACTGTTCCTTGCTCTTGCTCTGAATCACCTAATACTAGCGTGTATGGATATTTCTTCACTTGTGCTTCACGGATCTTATAACCCATTTTCTCTTCACGTGTATCAAGTTGAACACGCATATTCATCGCGTTCAGCGTGGCAAAGATTTCTTGCGCATATGCTACATGAATTTCATTTGATACTGGAATAATTCCAACTTGTACTGGTGCTAACCATGTTGGGAATGCACCTTTGTACTCTTCAATTAAAAATGATGTCATACGTTCCATAGTCGAAATAACACCACGGTGAATAACGACTGGACGTTTTTTACTTCCATCAGCATCGATGTATGTTAAATCAAAACGTTCAGGTAATAAGAAGTCTAATTGAATTGTTGATAATGTTGCTTCATGTCCTAAAGCTGTTTTAATTTGGATATCAAGTTTTGGTCCGTAGAAGGCTGCTTCACCTTCTGCTTCGATAAATTCAACACCTGCTTCAACTAAAACATCACGTAACATATCTTGTGCTGTTTCCCACATTGCATCATCATTGTAATATTTTTCAGTATCTTCTTTATCACGTAACGATAGACGATAGTATGATGCTTCGATTCCGAAGTCTTCATATACATCATGAATTAAATCGAGGACTTTTTTAAACTCTGACTTAATTTGTTCTTTCGTAACGAAAATATGTGCATCATTTAAACACATACCACGGACACGCTCTAAACCAGTTAACGCTCCTGACTTCTCATAACGGTGCATTTGTCCTAATTCACCAATACGAATTGGTAAGTCTTTATACGAACGTGGCTTGTTTGTGTAAACCATCATATGATGTGGACAATTCATTGGGCGTAAAACGAGTTGTTCGTTTTCCATCTCCATTGGTGGAAACATGTCTTCTTGATAGTGATCCCAATGACCTGATTTTTTGTATAAATCAATGGATCCCATACATGGTGTGTATACGTGCTCGTAGCCTTGTTGTAATTCTTTATCAACAATATAACGCTCTAGCTCACGACGAATTGACGCCCCATTTGGTAACCAAATTGGCAATCCTTTTCCAGCTAAGTCATTGAATGCGAATAACTCTAATTCTTTTCCAACTTTACGGTGATCACGTTCACGACGTTCTTGAAGTAAGACTAAGTACGCAGCTAATGAATCTTTACTGAAGTGTGATGTTCCGTAAATACGCTGTAATTGTTTGTTGTTTGAATCACCACGCCAGTAGGCACCCGCAATACTCAATAATTTAAAGTGTTTCATTTTTCCAGTTGTACCAATGTGTCCACCCATACAAAGATCGGTAAAATCACCTTGACGATACAGTGAAACTGGTACTTTTTTATCAATTGCTGCGATTAATTCTGTTTTATACTCATCATTCGTAAAGAATGCTAAGGCTTCATCACGTGACACTTCTTCGCGCTCAATTGGGAAGTTTTGTTTCACTAAACGATTCATTTCTTTTTCAATTTTAGGTAAATCAGCTTCAGTAATTGCAACTGCACCGGCATCGATATCATAGTAGAAACCTTCTTCGATTGCTGGACCGACACCAAATTTTGCATCTGGGAATAAATTTTTCACAGCTTGCGCTAATAAATGTGCTGTTGAGTGATTTAAAATTTCAAAAGCTTCAGGCATATCGTTCGTTATAATTTCTACCGTTGCATCTGCTTCAATCGGACGATTGAAATCATAAATTGCTCCATTAACACGTCCTGCTACTGCACGTTTCTTTAATCCTGGCGAAATACTTTGAGCGATGCCTTCAATCGAGACACCTGATTCATATTGACGTTGGTTCCCATCTGGGAAAGTAATTGTAATCATTTGAAAAAATTCCTCCTTATTTTCACTAGAAAAAACAAAAAAACGCGCTACTTCATCCTAAAAGGACGAAGCATCGCGGTACCACCTTTATTTTTTTAGTTTATCACTGTTAAACTAAAAACTCTCACTCATCCATTAACGGTGATGAACCGGAAGCCTTTTTCAAGGTCAGCTCTAAGGGAGTAATTATTAACCGTTTCGTGAAACCTTTCAGCTGTGGGTTTCCTCTCTTTACAAAGCGGGAATATAACAATCGTATCCTTATCATTGCTTTTTGTATTTTCTTGTTTATCTGTCATCAATTATAATTGGCTTTTTTCTTACTGTCAAGTTGGTTTTTAGCGCCGACGATTCTTCCCTTTTATCGTTAAAGGTATCGTGAGTGAATGAATCCGTTCGATCACACGTGTCGCTTTAATCGGTTCGTCATCACCACGTTGTGAAATCGTAAAATGTTGCTGTAATGCTTTTAATGGTAAATTCGAACTGAAAAATGTTGGTTTTTTGAACATCATGCGATAATTGAGGATTGGTAATAAAACTTCATCTCGTAAAAAACTAGTATTACTTTCAGCACCAATGTCGTCAATCATCAATACATCAATTTGCTTCAGACGCTCAACCTTTGCGTCAAGTTCATTGAAATCACTTTTAATTTCGCGTGTGAATTCTGGCCAAAACACAAGTAATGACTGAATATTTTTTTCACTTAAATTATGTGCGATTGCACCGAGCAAGTGTGTTTTCCCAATTCCAAATTCTCCATCAATATATAAGCCACGAAAATCACTATTTTCACTAATTGCACGACACTGGACTAAAGCTTGATGTAATCGCCCATTCATCACTTCTTCTGGTGTCCAATCTGAAAATTTCGCACGCAAAATATCATCTGGCAAGCTCACTGCTTGAATTAATGTGCTTTTGCTCATCTTTTGTCTTTTAAAATGACATGGATAAAGCGTCGTTTGCAACCGCTTATCATCCAAAGTTAAGTAGGCTTGATAGCCTTTTGCTGCGTGTGGACATTCTTGTAATCCTCCACAACCGTCACAATGGTGATGATAACGGACAAGTTCTGCAAGTGCTGGTAAATTTTCAGATGCGATTTTCTCACTTATTTGTGGATATTTCGCTAATAACTGTTGTACTTGTGGGTGAAGTAATAATCGTTGTAAAAGTTCATTTTCAACTTCAACTTGTCGGGTACTTTTTGGTAAGCTTTCGCCGATACGTTTCATGCTTTCTCCTCCTTCCTATTTTAAGTCTTTCATCAACTCTTTAATGCGTGCTAATTCATCTTGTTGCTGCTCTTGTGTTAAATCAGGTGCATCATTATTCCAATCTGGTAAAACTTCTGTCCGCGTTTTCCCGCTTCCCTTCCGTGATGCCGTCTGGTTGGATTTATTCGGTGTAGCCAACGCTTTCGCTTTGGCTTTACTGCTTTTTTTCGCCAATGCCATTGCTTCAGTGACTGTCTTTAAATTTTGCGTTGACCATGAAGCAGCGACTTTTTCGATGTAATTCGCACGAAATTGATTTTCAGTATTGTGCAATGAATAGTCAAGAATGACATTCACAACACCCGGTTGCAAGTGATATTCAACTAACATTTTTTCTAAAAGTTCCCGTTCAAATTGGTTCGGATTGCGACCAAGGCGGTTACTTAAAAAATTCAGTGGTGCCGTTGTTTCAAACATCGCAATGATTTTTTCTCGTGGTGATGTTGGCTCCGCTTTTTCACTACTTTGTTGACGCAAATGTCCTGGTTGAACAGTTGTCGAAAATTGTAATTTTGTTGCCGGTTTTTGCATACGATAGTATGTTCGGGCATCTTTTCGTAATTGTTCAACATCTAACTGTTGATTTGTTGTTGATTGTGTTACGAGTAATGCCATTTCATTCGCTGGAATATCATAAATATACGCTTGTTTCCGAATCACTTCGAGCATCTCTTTTGTAAAATAGTTCGGTGCGAGTACACCTTTAGGTAAATTCATAAAAAAGAGCTGTTCATCAAAATCTTGATCAAATGGAACTTCAGCCCGTTGACGTGTCGGGGCGTAGGCCATTGAACCAGGCACATCAATTTGTAAAAATTCAAGTTCAAAGCAATCCGTAAATGTCGCACTAATATTTTCATATCCACTACGATCGATAAAATTTAATTCAAATTGCGATTTTGTCCGCAAATAGTGGGCATCATCGGTAAAAGCATACAACAATGCATTTAATAATGGGTCATTAAAAAATGTTTTCGGTGTTGCTGGTAAAATTGGCTCGTAAACGAATTGCTGGATATCCGCTGTTAATCGGTATGTCTGGAGGAGTCCTAAGCTTTCTAACCGTTTGCGCGCTTCAACTAATTGCGTTAAACTCATATTCAACTGTGTTAACAAGCGAAAATGGGCAATCGGTTTTTGAAAAATTTCATCCCACAAAGTCATGTATAATGCTAGCGCTTGGCTTCCAATTATCGGTAAATAAAGTGAAAAAAGCGTTTTGCGATCAAACTCGCTTAAAACGCCCTCACTTTGGACTACATATGGATTTGCTGGTTGAATTTCCTGCCAAATTTGGTAATCTGTCTCCATATGAAGACCACCTTTCTTTTTATTTTTTTGTCATGTGTTGATCAAGATACGTATACACTTCTTGAATTATTTTTTGACTATAACCGAACATTTTATTGCTGTTCGCGTATAAATCAATTGCTGTTTCTAAAACACTCACACTATATAAGTTGATTGTCACTTCATTGCCCTTATCAATTTTAACTGTGTATTCGTGATATTCGCTATTCTTCAACGTCATTTCCCATTGTTTGGCGTGAATTAAATGTTCAATTGTTTGTTCTGCTTGTGCGATTGTTGTTTTGTAATAATGTGTTCGCAAACTCGGATTTGCTTGACGATCACTTGTTTCTGCTGTTTTGCTAAATTTATCGAGTATTCCCATGCTCTCTATCCCCTTTATTTTTTCATTTGCTTTTTCATTATACTAAATCACTTTCAGCTTGTCGACTAATTGTCGCACTTGCATCTGTGTTGCTTGCAAACTGCCCCTATTATCAATTATATAATCCGCTTTAGCAACTTTTTGCGCAATTGGTAATTGACTTGCTATTTTTGCTTGGGCGACAGTGTTGCTACAATGATCGCGCTGAATTAACCGTTGTAATTGCGTTGCTTCATCAACAGTAACAACGATAATTTGTTCGCACAATTGATAGTAATCTGTTTCAAATAACAAGGGAACATCGAGTATGACAAGTTCACTTTGCGTAGCTATTGCTTGTTTGAGCATTTCGACTTTAATCAATGGATGCATACATGCATCCAAACGTTTACGTTGTTCAGCATCTTGGAAAATAATTGTTCCAAGTGCTGCCCGATTTAAACTCCCATCATGTTCACGAATTGTTGGGCCGAATTCATCAACAAGTTGTTGAATAACTTCTGGATTTTGTTGCAACTGCTGCGTGATTGCATCGGTATCAATAACTGGTAAACCACATGTGCGTAAAAAAGCTGTTACCGTTGATTTCCCAGTTGCAATTGAACCAGTTAGACCAATTAATTTCATCTTATTTGCCTCCACGTTTTTGACAAGTTGGACAGTAATACGTACCTCGTCCACCAACTTTCATTTTTTCAATTGGTGTTCCACATGTCACACACGCCTCGCCAGCTTTCGTATGAACTGCCAACTCATTTTGGAAACGTCCATCGACTCCAAATGTACTCTGATAGGTGCGAATGGTTGTTCCACCAAGCGCAATTGCTTTATTTAAGACGGCAATGCTTGCCGCTAAAATTTCTGAGGCTTGCAGTTGTGATAACTGATTTGCTGGTGTTTCCGGATAAATTTTCGCCCGAAATAATACTTCATCGACATAAATATTCCCTAAACCAACGATTACATGTTGATCGAGTAATACCGCTTTAATTGCTCGTGTTGTCCGCTGAAATTTTGTAAATAAATACGTTGATGTCGCTTCTTCAGAAAACGGTTCATACCCTAATTTTTTCAATGAACGTAGTTCCCATAATTGCGTCTGACTTGTTAATTCCATTGTTCCAAATTTTCGGACATCATGATACCGCAACTCCATGCCATTACTAAGCGTGAAAATCACGTGGACATGTTTATCAATCGGTATTTCGGGAGTTTGATAATAAAATTTCCCTTCCATTCGCAAATGGCTAACCATGACTAAATCACCGAAAATGAAAAATAAATATTTTCCATAACGATTAATTTCGGTAAATGTTGCTCCTGTTAATCCGGCTTCAAATTCTAAGCGATCTCCTTGGATAATTTTCGGCCATCGGACGTCTACTTTTGTCACAGTTTGACCAATTAAAAGCGGTCTCAACGTTTGACGAACAGTTTCTACTTCTGGTAATTCTGGCATGTTTCATCACTCCTTATTTATTTGGTCGTGCTTGCGTATCATATACGTCTTGAACTAATGGAACATTATCAGTAATAATGCCACCAACACCTTTGGACCAAGCGTCACTGACTTCCTCACTTGTGTTCAATGTCCAAACAAACATAACTTTTTGTTTTGCTTGCACACGTTGGACGGCTTTTTTCGTTAAATTGGTATTTTCAATCATAAAACCATCAACATCTAAATCAGAAAAATCACCAAAAGCTAAATAGGCAATATAAATTCGGAATAAATGCGGATTGATTGCTTCCATAGCAACGAGTTCGCTATATACCGTACTCGCAATAATACAACGATCTTCGCATTGATTTTGAATAATGACTTCATTGATTGCTAAAAGCAATGGCTCTTTTTCAGCATCATAGCTTTTAATTTCAATAATCAGTGGTGTTTTAGAAGCTTCAGTCACTTGAATAACTTCGGCTAAGGTCGCAAGTTTTTCAGTTGTTGGTTCACCAGTAAAGTATCGACCAGCATCTAAGTCTTTAATTTCCTCATACCGCGTCTGTGGCACTGATGTATCAATGCCATATGCTCGATTAAATGTTTTATCGTGCTCTAAGACAACAACACCATCTTGAGTCATTTGAACGTCAAGCTCAATCATTTGCGCCCCTTGTTTCACGGCTTCTGTCATCGCAATTATAGTGTTTTGCGGTTGATTCCCCGCACCACGATGAGCGATAACTAATGGCTTCGTCGCTTGCATTTGATCAGTTGATACTGTAAAAATTCCTGAAAAAACTAAACTGACAATTGCAATTATCCATAAAATTTTTGAAGATTTACGCGGTTCATCTTGGGTTAATATTGGATATGGTTTCCCTTTTTCAACTTTACTACACGCATAGAAGTTTTGAATCAGCATTGCTTGAATCGGTGACCAAATCGCACTCACTCCCGTCGTGACAATGACAACAACTGTATTGATGACACTTAATGTTTGCAATGAATCCAACCCTGGTAAGACATAAATAATTTCGGTAATCACAAATTGAATCCCAAATACGAGTACTCCGATTGTAATTGCTACCGCTGCTTGGACAATCGCAAATAAAGCCGTACGATAAATGATTCGACCACGTAACATCCCATTTGCTTGTTTCAGTATTTTTGGAAAGCGTTCACGACTATCGATTGCAATTGACGTTAAAAACAACGTTCGCATATACAGCCAAATTAATACTAAGCTAATAAGGATATATACGATAATGAGCCAATCATTTTGTTGAATAAAATCTGTAATAAAGCTTGGTAACCGAAAACGTGAAATAATTGGACTCGTGGCTAATGTGCTTCCGATAAAAAAGGCAACAAGAAAGTTTAAACTCGTTTGAATAAAAATAATTGGCAATAATTGCTTAAATTGTTGTTTAAACACACCTAATGCTTGCGGCAAACTAAATTTTGCCTGATGGCGATTTTGATAACTGATAAACATCCAACAATACTGCTCGACAAAAATCGTAACAAAAAAGATGAAAATTAAACCAATTACAATTGGACTGAACAATAAAATTCGTTTAAATACAAATTCATTAAACAAATTCACTGGTGATGTTCCTGAAATAACAAGATTCAGAACAAAACTAAAAAATGGTAATAACAACAACAACGTTACAAATCGATAGACAACCGCTAACGGTAAAATTTTTCGCCATGAATGTTTGATATCATACCAAGTCATTTTGAGTATTTTTTTAATCATTTTTCACACCATCACTTTCAAATTATGGCAAAAAGACAATTCCATATGCCACTGCAAAACCAATCGCAACGACTGGTGGATATTTTCGTTTCATAATTAAGAATAAAGACCCACCAAAAATGATTGAAAAATGGAAAATTGCAACATCTGCAAGTGATGTCCCAAATAAACTAAATGCAACTTTTGCGACCATTACTAAGATGAATGGTTGAATAAATTTCGCTACTGCTTGCAATTTTTGGTGCTCTCGATTTTTCATCAAAATTCGGTATAAAATCAAACATAGAATAATCCCTGGCCCATCAAAAAAGAGTTCTCCGAAAATTAAACCAGGAACACCAAACGCTTGGTAGCCAACCGTACCGACAATTTTCGCACCAAGTGGTCCTGGTAAAGCACTCGCATAGCCTACAATTTCAAAAAATTGATCAGCCGGAATAATTGCAAATGTTTGCGTATAGAAAGCTTCTAACATTGGGACAAAAGCAACACCACCACCAAAGGCAGTTAAACCGGTGACAAATGAACCAAATAAAAATTGTAAAAAGAGCATCATAC
>JBOFSL010000200.1:0-3613 GCA_051651525.1 Culicoidibacterales bacterium
AAGCATTTGGGATTAAAGAGAATGAAGAAGTAACCGGATTCTTATTATTGGGTGAGTTTGAAGCGAGTGCGCAAGCCGCAAGCCGTGAACGCCAACCATTGGCAACGAAAATGACGATTATCGAATAACTGCTTAGTAACGCTGTTCCAAAAGGAAGGGCGTTTTTGCATTTTTTGTGCGAAAGAATACTGAAAAAGTCAAATAATTGTGATACACTACAGGTGCAAAACGATTTAAGGAGGATTTTTATATGAAAACTTATCATGTTGTACAATCATTTTTGGTTGCACCAACACCGGAAGATCCAAGTGTCAACTCGGGATTAGATACGTGGACATTTGAAACTGAAGCAGAAGCACAAGCACAGTTTAAAGCACTCGTTGCAGATTTGAAAATGGATCCTGATTACCAGGCAGGCGAACAGGCCGATGGTCTAGCAATTGTGCATACATATGACACAAAAGCAAATCAAAGTTTCCAAATTGATATGAGTGACCATGGCGTGCCAACGGAAGCCGTGTATGTTGAAGTTGTCGCAGTTGCTGAACATGAAGAATTAACATGGTGGTCAAAACAACGAGACCAACATCAACAACGTGTGACGGCTCACTTTGTTGATCAGGAACACCCACACTATGTCGTGACGCAAAGTGCAGTTGCTGATGATGCTGTCGGTAATTTAGTAGCTTCAAGTATCATTACGTGGACATTTGGCACAAAAGAGGAGGCTCAAGAGTTAACCGAAATGCTTCAATCAGCACTTCAAGAAGATTATGCCCCAATTGATGACGGTGATGTCCGAATTGTTCACTTCACAGGACTTGATTCAAATACGGATTACCGCATAGAAGTGAGCGAAAATGCTGTGCCAACTGAAGTGATTATGGTCGAACTCCATACTGTTCAACCAAACACAGATGGTGAAACATGGTGGAACGAACATTGCCAACAACATCAAGAAACGTGTACGAAACGTTTCTTTGCCAACAAACAATAAAATGAATACAACCAAAGCACGGTCATAATCGTGCTTTTTTTGTATGAAAAATTGTGAATACGTAAGCTAAAGCGGAATGATGACGAAAAAAATGAGTTTTTTCTGAAAATCGATTGACATTGCTTGATTAAACCGGTATTATTTCGTATTAGATGCGGATGACAAATCGTAATCATTCAGATTAAGTTCGGAATAAGAATGAAAACAGACATCGGAGGAAGAAAGATGAAAAAATTATTTACAATTATGGCACTTGGATTAGTCTTCACATTATCAGCGTGTGGAACAGGAACACAAACAGAAACAGTGGGTGAAACAAAAACATATACACATGAAAAAGGGGAAACAACTGTACCATTAGATCCAGAACGTGTTGTCGTTTTTGACTGGGCAACAGTTGATACAATGGTTGAACTCGGTGTTGATGAAGCAATCATCGGTGTCCCACAAACAGGGGTACCAACATATTTAGAGCAATTTACAAGCAGCGACTACACAAATGTTGGTTCAGCTAAAGAAGCAGATTTAGAAGCAATTGCGGCTCTTAATCCACAATTAATTATTATTGCTGGACGTCAAGCAGACTTATATGACCAATTAGCGGAAATTGCACCGACGCTATACCTAGGTTTAGATTACACAGATTATTTAACATCATTTGAAACAAATGTTCAAATTTTAGGCGAAATTTTCGGTGAAACACAAGCAGCTGAAACAGCTTTAGCAGGAATCGAAGCTGAAATCGCAACAGTAGCGGAAAAAACAGCAACAATGGATGAAACAGCTTTAGTGACATTAGCAAATGATGGAAAAGTCAGCGCGTATGGAAATGCATCACGTTTTGGTTTAATCTTTGATGAATTTGGTTTAACAAATGCGGATACAACAATTGAAGCATCAACACATGGACAAACAGTGAGCTTTGAGTATTTATTGGCAACGAATCCTGATTTGCTGTATGTTGTTGACCGTGGTGCCGTCGTTGAAGGATCTTCATCAGCACAAGAGTTATTCGATAATGAAATTGTGAAACAAATGTCAGCTGTACAAAATAATCATATTGTGTACTTAACAGCTGAATACTGGTATGTTGCTAGTGGTGGATTACAATCAGTCAGTAAAATGATTGAAGAAATTGCAACAAGTGTCGAAGGATTATAAGTAAATCACATGAAGTGAACCAAAAGACAGGATGGGAATGTATTCGAAAGCCTGTCTTTTGAGTTTTTAAGGAGAGCGTGGACAAAAAAACTACAGTACGAGGCTGAATCACAAGATGAAAGGAATAAATTCTGAATCAAAAGATTAAATCGTAATTGTTAAGTTTTATGTTTCTAGGCAAATCCGTGATTAAGCGCAAGTGATAGTGATCAGCCACCTACACCGTATTCACTTTTTTGTCAAATCGTCTCGATGTTATCTTGTAAACTTTGGATAACACCGTGCTCAGCACTTAGATTTTATAATATGCTTCCGGTTTCGAAGCTTGAAAAAACACAAACATTGATGGGCGGTGTCTCAGCCACCTGTCAATGTTCACTAATTTTTCAGTCGCTTCGATGCTACCTGATTACTTGAGAGTAGCAGCACCGTCAGCACTTAGATTTTATAATATGCTTTCACCTGCAAGGCTTGTCAAATCGTAAACAATAATGGCCGCGTTCTCAGAACGCTATTATTATTCACTTATTTGACGTTTCGCCTTGCTGCCAATTGAGTTGCTCAGTTTTGGCACCGGTGTCAGCACTTAGGGGGTTTTTTTATGAAGCGTTGGTTTTTAGTTGTTATTTTAATTGGTTTAGCGGTGACGTCACTGTTTGTTGGTGTTGGCCAGTTAAACTTTATCGGATTGATCAACGGTGATGCGGCTCAATGGCAACTGCTCTGGTTGAGTCGGATTCCACGTTTAGTTAGTATTATCGTTTCAGGAATGAGTTTAAGTGTTGCCGGGTTAATCATGCAGCAGTTAACGCAAAATAAATTTGTTGAACCGACAACGGCAGGAACGATGGAAGCAGCTAAGTTTGGTGTGCTCGTCTCAATGTTACTGTTTACGAGTGCCGCGCCGTTGATGAAAACCACAATTGCTTTCATTTTTGCCTTCTTTGGAACTGTGATTTTCATGCAAATTCTCAAACGTGTCAAACATAAAAATAGTGTGTTTATTCCATTAGTTGGCATTATGTTTGGGAATATTATTAGTGCAATTACGACTTTTTTCGCCTATCAGTTTGATTTAATTCAAAATTTAAACTCATTTATGCAAGGTGATTTTTCACTGATTGTTTCAGGACAGTATGAATTGATTTACTTGAGTATTCCACTGCTCATTGTTGCGTATCTCTTTGCAAATCGCTTTACTGTCGCCGGAATGGGTGAGAGTTTTGCCCGCAATCTTGGCGCAAATTACCAAGCAATCGTGAATGGTGGACTGTTGCTCGTTTCAATGCTCAGTGCAGTTGTGCTGTTGAGTGTTGGGAATATACCGTTCCTTGGACTTGTTGTTCCTAACTTAGTTTCAATGTATCGTGGGGATCATTTGAAAAAAAGTTTAGGTGAAATTATGGTGTTCGGTGCAATTTTTGTACTGATTTGTGATTTAATTGGCCGGCTAAT
>JBOFSL010000201.1:0-2481 GCA_051651525.1 Culicoidibacterales bacterium
GTAAATTTTTCCGGATGTCAGTAAACGTGTCAAGCGTTCAAAGTGGCGTTGATTAATAATTTTCACAGGGCCATTTGCGAGTTGGCTTGGCCATTGTTGCGCTAATTCTGTTGCTAAAAGTGGTAAAAACTGATCAACAACTTGCTCGTGAACGATAAGATGGTCAGGTGCAATACAAGTTTGACCAGCATTTAAGACTTTTCCATAGGCGATTCGTCGGGCGGCAAGTGCTAAATCAGCCGTTTCATCAACGATAACCGGACTTTTTCCGCCAAGTTCGAGTAAAACGGGCGTAATGTGTTTGGCAGCAGCTTCCATGACAATTTGGCCAACAGGTGTACTACCGGTGAAGCAAATGAAATCCCATTTCATTGCGAGTAATTGTTGATTGACATCAATCCCACCAAGTTGACATTGGACATAATGGGCTGGGAACGCGAGCTCAATAATTTTCGCTAAAACCGCTTCAGTCGCAGGTGCGAGCTCTGACGGTTTTAATACGGCGACATTTCCAGCCGCGATTGCACCAATCAAAGGCACAAGTGCCAGTTGTAGCGGATAATTCCACGGCGCAATCACAAGCACTGTCCCATACGGTTCGTGGTAGACTACTGATTTTGCCCCAAATAATGCAAATGGGGTTTTCACTTTCGTCTGATTGTGTTGATGTTTGCGCAAATAATGAATTGCTTCCGTAATTGCATGCAATACTTGGCCAAATTCAGTCACATATGCTTCATGTTCAGCTTTATTTAAATCTGCATGTAAGGCAGCTAAAATTTCCGATTCTAATTGGAGTAAGGTTGTTTTCAATTGTTTTAACGCATGAATGCGAGTTTTATGATCACGGGTCGCACCAGTATGGAAATAGTCAGTTAATAAATTTCGGTTCATAAAATTGCTCCTTTAGCGATATGGTTTCATTGTAACATAAAGTGGATTGGAAAAAAATGAATTGGGGGACTAAGTATCAAAGAAATGCAATCCATTATAAAAATCAAAAAGAGTGTACTTTTTACGCAAAAAAAACATAAAAATCATGTGAATTAAACGTAAGGTAATATTTGAAAGTTGCAACACAATATGATATGATGAAAGTAACTGTAAAATATGATATAACAATACATGAAATAAAAAATGGAGGATACTGTATGGGCAACAATGTAATTGCGAACATTCTTGAAAAACAAGAAAATGGCATTATTATTTTAAACACAAATAAAGAAATCGTGTATGTCAACGAGCGTGTACGTAATTTAATTGGAAATGACACGAATAAAGTGTTGGGTAATTACTTAAATTGTCGAATTGCTAAACGAGAACGGGTCAACTGCCAAAAAACAACGAAATGTGACACGTGTGAAATGAATACAGTATTGAGTGCAGTGATGATTTCACACCAAGAACAAACATTGCACGATGTAACGGTAAACAAAAATAATTTAAGAATAACAGTATCAATCAAAATTTCATTTGTTAAAGGCTATTTACTACTAGAACTATATGGATTTATTATCAAAAATTTTGAGGCAGATTTATTGTCGCGAATTGCCGATGAATCGAAAGATTTTTTATTCTTCAAAGATAAAAATTTAAATTATATCTATCTCAATCAAACATTTGCGAATTTTTTCCAAAAAGATAAAGAAGATTTGGTTGGGAAAAGTGACAAAGATTTAATGGAAGCTGGGCTCATGCCTGAAGAATTGTACGAACAATGTCTTCTGGGTGATCAAATTTGCTTAGAAAAAGGATTTTATCATGAAATTGAAGTCATGGGTGACCAACATTTCCGAGTTTCAAAAGAATTCATTAATAATGGGATTGTTTCGAATGTTCGTGATATTACTGATGAAGTGAAAGCAATCAAAAAAGCTGAAATTGATGAACTAACGGGAACGAATAGCCGTCATAAATTCGCAGATTGTATTGACAATATTTATAAGCATCAATATGAGACGTATTATATGGCGTTAATTGATTTAGATGATTTACGTGGATTGAACAATAAATATGGTCATTTAAAAGGTGATGTTTATTTAAAAGCAATTGGTCAAGTTTTAAATAAACAAACGGAAGCGACATTCTTCCGTGTTGGTGGAGATGAATTTATCGGATTAATCGATGAAACAAAAGCGTCACCTGAAGAAATATTTAAGCAAATTAATGACGAGCTACAAGCTTTGAATTTTGTGCCCAAATTAACTATTAGTGTCGGAATTGAATATTTCAATTTAAATAATAGTTATGAAGAAAACTATGAAATAGCTGATAAACTCTTGTACGTAGCCAAAAAAACCGGTAAAAATAAAGTGCTAATGAATTATAAAGAAGTGAAGTAATAGGGGTTAAGCCATGGAGCAGACATATAAAGGAATCGATCGGGTAAGTTTTATCGAAAAAATTAAAGGCAATACAAATTGTTTTTTAGCATGTATTGATCTTGTTGGTTTTAAAAATGTAAATAATAGTTATGGAATC
>JBOFSL010000202.1:0-9956 GCA_051651525.1 Culicoidibacterales bacterium
TACGGTGAATAATTAGTTTTTGGTGTATTAATCGTAATAAAGTCATATTGATCAAGGAACGTACGTAAGCGTTGGTGAAGGTCATCAACATGAGCATGTTTCTTATCAACATTTTTTAGGGCAAGAGCAATTGTTTTACCAACTACCATGTTTGCAGGAGTATTTGCTGTTCCACCACGAACACCAAATTCTTGCATCCCACCAAACATACGACGAACGAGTTTGCTGTCAAGACGACGATACAATAACCCACTCCCATTGAGTCCGTAAATTTTATGCATTGAAATTGAAGCAAAGTTAATATCTAAATCCGCAAATGCATAAGGGATTTTTGTAAATGATTGCACCATATCTAAATGAATATAGGCATTTGAATGTGCACGAATAATCTCAATTGCAGCCTCAACAGGTTGAATACTCCCAACCTCACTATTGACGTGCATAATTGAAACTAAAATTGTATCTGGGCGAAGTGCAGCTTGTAAGTCAGCTAATTTAATCCGGCAATCTTCATCAACAGGTAAATATGTCACTTCAAAGCCATGATATTCTTCTAAATAGCGGTATGTATCATAGACTGATGAATGTTCAATCATTGTTGTAATGACATGCTTACCTTCAGTTTTACGTGCATCGGCGACACCTTGTATAATTAAGTTATTTGATTCAGTTGCACCTGATGTGAAAATAACTTCTTCGCTTTTAACTCCAAGGAAATTTGCGACTTCAGATCGTGCAACTGACAATTTATCATTAGCAGTTGTCCCGGCTGTGTGCATTGAACCGACATTGGCATAAAACTGGTGATTCATTTTTTCGAATTCAGCCAAAATTTCGCTATTTACCGGTGTTGTAGCACTATAATCAAAATAAAACATAAAAAATCCTCCTTAAAGTAGTAACACTAAACATTATACGCTTTTATAAATTAAAAAAAATTTAGAAAAAAATCATCAAAAAGCCGAAAATTAGTTTATAATAGAAATATCGATTTTTTGCGACTAAAAAACGCGTAGAAAGCGTTTTCTTTGCGTGAAAACTAAATATTTCGCAACAAATATGAAAAATTAAAAAAGAAAAGAGGGTTTTGTAATGTTGAAACTATCAAAATTTACAATCCAAAATTTCAAATCGATTCATCAACCAATTACAGTTGATTTCAATAAAACGAGTATTCATAATTACGAAGACCAATTAATTTTCACTCAATTTCAACGTTTTGGGTTGTTTAAATTAGGGTGTTTATTAGGAACAAATAATGTAGGAAAATCGAATATTATTCAAGCGATGAGTTTTCTGCAAAAACTTGTTGTTTTAGGCGGACTCGATATCACGTATAACGAAGCACATGTACGCGATGTGAAAAACTGGAATGATTTAAAGCAACCGACACGACTACAAATTGAATTGATTGGTGATATTGAAGGTGTATTAACCGAATTTATTTATACAATTGAATTTGGCCGTCATGAAGTGATTCATGAAGAATTGGTACGTTCAATTTATCCGCGAAAAAATAGTAAAGGTCGCGCAAAAGTTGTATTTCAACGTCAACGCGATCACGTAAGTATTGGTGCGAAAACGAAACGGATTGATCCAACGCGGGTGTTCTTACGGTACTTAATGGACACGGCATTAGATGATCATGGAATTGGCAGTTTACGACAATGGTTTTATCATACGGTAATTTTGACAATGGGATACATGAATGCTGATTTCTTTGATCTCTATACAAAATATCCGTCTGTTGAAATTGAACGAATTAATGATTTTTTGAGTATTGTTAGTCGACTCGATCCGATGATTGAAACTGTAAAAATCAATGAGGATCGTTTGTTTGAAATTCATTCGCACAATGGGAAAGTCGTGAATCATACATTCAAAGAACTTTCACCCGTAGTTTCAAGCGGGACATATAAGTTAATGGCAATTTTACCACATGCGATTCATGCGATTGAAACGGGAGCAACGTTGATGATTGATGATTTAAGTAATTCGTTGGATACGAATGTTTTTCATTTTATTTTGGAAATGTTTTTACGCGAAGAACTTAACCCACAACAGTCACAGCTCATCTTTACGACAACACAAGCAGAAGTATTAGATTTTGATTTGCGACGTGATCAATTTTTCATTATTGACTTTGATTTTGAAGCATATACAACAATTGTTAAAAATCTATTTGAAGATGTGAAGCATAAAGGGAAATCAATTCGTAACGATTTAAAATTAAAAAATCGTTATTTACAAGGGAGTTTTAGTTACGTACCCAATGTAGAAGATTTAATTGATTTTGTCCGTAAACAGGAGCGAAATGAAGAATGAAACAAATCGAACAACCACAAGTAAGTGTTATCGTTCATTTACAAATGATTGGGAAAAGTGCGGAAGCGTGTTTACAGGCGTTGAGTAATCAAACACTGGAAAATTGTCAATTTATTATTATTCACGATGGTAAAAGTGGTGATGCCTTATATTTTGCGAATGAATTTGCCCGCTATGATTTGCGTTTTACAATTCATTTACAAGTGGGACTTGGTTGCGGAGTAGCATATAACTATGGACTTACGCAAGTTGTCGCACCATATGTTGTCTTTTTGAATGGTTTTGATGTGATTGCGAGTGATTTTTGTGAGCAATTACGTAAAGAAATGCAAGAAGAAGCAATAGAGTTAATTTCCAGTGAATATACACAGCCAATTTGGCAAAATTCAGACAACCTCTGGATTAAAGCTGGTTCACAATTATTCAATAAAATGTACCGAATGTCATTTTTGAGAAGTGGAAACTATCAATTTAACGACCAAAATCGTTACGCTGATTGGTTATTTAATTATCAAACGTTGGCAGGAACAAAAAAACTTAGCTACACAGCACGAACGAGTGTTACTCAAAATTTATCAAGCGTAACAAAAGATATGAGTATTGATCATTGTTATGATATTTTTGCAGTTTTGGAAGAAATTTCAGAATTCGTTCAACAAGAGCAAGAGGCAGCAATCTTCGCATTATATGTTGATGCAATTTTGGTTGAAACTTTACCTAATTTTTGGCAAATGAATGATTCAATCAATTTGAAATATCAGACGAATTTTTGTTTGAATTTTTTGACGAAGTATTATCAGAATTGGCGAGAGTTATTAGTAACGCTACCTAAAACAGATGAGCTAAAACAAATTTATGGACGCACAACTCAAAAAAACATTATGCAATTAGGGACGTGGCGTTGGCGAATAACGTGGGTACATTTTTTATTGACACAAAAACGACAGCAATTCCGGGCTCGTTAAGCAACAACAATTCATGCTCAAGCAAGGATTGTTGTTTTTTTTATAAAAATTATTGACAAAAATAGGAATAGTAAGTATAATAAATAATGTCAGTAAGGCTGACGGCAACAAATTGGGCTATAGCCAAGCGGTAAGGCAATGGACTTTGACTCCATCACGCGCTGGTTCGAATCCAGCTAGCCCAGCCAAAATCTACCAAATATTCGGAGCCATAGCCAAGTGGTAAGGCGTGGGACTGCAACTCCCTGATCACCGGTTCAAATCCGGTTGGCTCCTCCAAAAAACACCTGCCTGGGTGGCGGAACTGGTAGACGCACGGGACTTAAAATCCCGCGGATAGTGATATCCGTGCCGGTTCGATTCCGGCCCTAGGTACCATAAGAAAAAATGCAACAAGCGAAAGCTTGTTTTTTTTCATATTTCATGCTCTTGCAAAAATTAATTTTTTGTGAACATTATGCAATGTGCATTGATTTTTTTTTAATAAAAGTGACATTATTTAATTTTATTGTTGTTGTTTTCACTTGGTGAGCACGCTATAATTGCAAAGTGTAAAAAAAATTTTGAAAGCCAGGTGTCTAAACATGGTAATGACCATTGTCGAGATTAGTTTAATAGTAATGAATATTGTTTTATTTTTGTTTACAGCATACTTGCTGTTTTTAATTGTGACGGGATTACGTTCGAAAAAACGAAAATATGACTTAGTTGCGCCTAAAAAGCGATTTTTAGTCTTAGTAGCAGCGCATAATGAAGAAGCAGTTATTGCGGGGATCGTTGATAATTTAATCAATAAAATGAATTATCCAAGAGAGTTGTACGATGTTCATGTTATTGCAGATAATTGTAGTGATCAAACAGCAAATATATCGCAACAACATGGCGCAAAGGTTGTCGAACACTTTAGTGCACCAGGTGAGCCAAAAGGAAAACCTTATGGAATCCGTTATGCTTTAAATCAATTAGATACAATTTTACCGAATTATGATTTAGTTGCTTTCTTTGATGCCGATAACCTGGTGGATCCGGAGTTTTTTAATGAAATGAATTCACAATTTCTCGGTGATGACGCAATTAAAGTTTCGCAAAGTTACTTAGATAGCAAAAACCCAGATGATAATTATATTTCACTCAGTTATGCGGGGGTCTATTATCAAACAAATCGCTATTTCCAAGCAGCGAAAACACAATTGGGATTATCAGCAAGCCTGGGAGGAACGGGTTTTGTTGTTGATCGTGCGACATTAGCTGAAATTGGGTGGACAGCAGATTCATTAACCGAAGATTTGGAGTTTCAAATTCAATGCCAATTACGTGGCTATAAGATTGCGTGGAATCATTTTACGTTTATCTTTGATGAAAAGCCAACTGGCTTCCGTCAATCGGTCGTACAGCGCTTACGTTGGACACGTGGCCACTGGACAATAAAAAAACGCTATTTCAAGCAATTATTACGAGCGTTCTTCCGCAAAACGATGACAGAAAAACGAAATTGGTCATTACTTGACGCTGCCGTATATTTAATCTTTCCAGCCATTGGAATTTTAAGTTTTTCAGTTTTCATTTTGAATATTTTTGTATTTGATATAAGTTTAGTATCACTTGTTCCAGTTGGGATTGGGATGTACTTATTAAGTGTCTTTACATTAATTCATGCACTCAAAACCGATACACGTCAAAAGCCAAAAACAAATCCATTTTTAGTTATTTTAGCTACTTATTGGTACACGTTAACGTATATTTTCATCTGTTTTGCCGGTATCCTTACGTATAAAAAAACTGAATGGGTACGAACAGAACATAAAAGTAATGCATCGATTGATCATTTAATTCAATAAATCACTCGTAGGCTTCTCTAAGAGAAGTCTTTTTTTGATGAGCAACACCATCAAGAAAAAAATATGGTATAATGAAATCATAATTTTTCTGTATGGAGGTAGAATCGTGGTTGATTTTTTTAATTTATCAATTTGGCAAATTGTCCGAATTATGAGTGATATTGCAATTGTATGGCTAATTTTTTATGGGCTAATTCAATTGATGAAAGTAAATGTCCGAATGATTCAAATTTTTAAAGGTGTCGCAATTGTCATTGTGTTGAAAATTGTAAGTACGCTATTGCAGTTAACGACTGTTGAATATTTGACTAATCAATTTATCCAATGGGGAGTATTATTGATTGTGATTATTTTTCAACCCGAAATCCGTGGAGCTTTGGAACAATTAGGACGGAAAAGTAGTTTTAGTGGGCAAGCACTTGAAGCTGAAGTTGCTTATAATTTAATTGAACAAATTGTGAAAGCAAGTGAATACATGGCGAAACGACGAATTGGTGCCTTAATTACAGTCCAGCAACAGACGACGTTACATGAATTTTCGACTCAAGCAACAGCGATTGATGCCGTTGTCACCGCGCCATTGTTAACGACGATTTTTACACCAAGTACAGCGTTGCATGATGGAGCTTTAATAATTAAAGGTGATCGAATCGTGGCTGCAGGGGCAATTTTCCCAACAACGAAACAAGATGGGTTGCCGGCAGAAATGGGAACACGCCATCGTGCAGCACTTGGAATTAGTGAAATTACCGATAGTATCACTATTGTTGTTTCCGAAGAAACTGGTGAAATGTCACTCGTTCGCTATGGATTTATCGAAAAAGGCTTAAACGGTGAACAATTGCAAAATAAATTACGTCAACAATTTAAACACCAACAACAGGAGGTGAAGTAAATGAATGAATTTTCAATTTGGATTGTAATTAAAAAGTGGTTTGTGAAACTGACAGAAACAGGGAAAAAAATGATGAACCGATTTGGCCAAGTGTTCGATGCATTATTTGCCGATAATCGTTTTCTCTTACTCTTTTCTTTCTTGGGTGCAGTTACACTCTTTGTTGGAGTAAATTTCAGCTGGTTTTTCACGAGTAATGGCAATCAAGGTGAAGTAATTGCGAACGTTCCGGTCATTCAAATTTATGATAAAGATAACTATGTTGTCGAAGGTTTACCGGCTTTTGCTGATATTACACTATTTGGTGATGCTACCGATATTGAAGTAGTAAAATCATTGAAGCAATATCAAGTAGAAATTGATTTGACAGGACTAGGAATAGGTGAACATGTGACTGAATTGCGTGTCAAAAATATTGAAACTGGTGTAACGACAAGTACAGCACCGCAACAAGTGAATATTACGATTACACCAAAAGTCACAGAACAAGCTGCAGTGACCTATGAACTTGTCAATGAAGCGAAGCTGAATCAAGAGTATACAATGCGGAATGTGAAATTATCACAAGATATGGTAACATTAAAAGCATCTCAAGTTAATCTTGAGCGAGTAGCTAGTGTCCAAGCCCTTGTTGATGTTACCAACCTTCAGTTAGGAACATTTAGCGGGAAAGCACAACTTGTGGCATTTGATGACCGCGGGAATAAGCTTGATATTGCAATGGAGCCATCAAGTGTAAGTGTGAGTGCAGAAGTTGTGGAATATAGCCGAATTTTACCAGTCGAGCCTATTTTTAGTGGGCCACTACCGGAAAATAAAGCAGTAAAAAATTATCGTTTCAGCAAAAATTCAATATTAGTATATGGTCCGAGAAATGTGTTAAATACCTTAACTTCAATTCGAATACCATTGAACTATATTAATTTGCCTGAAGCGCAAGAAGTTTCGGTTCAAGTTCCGTTACCAGCCGGTGTCAAAAAAGTTGACCCGACACAGCTCAATATCACAGTGGGTTATGGTGATCTGACGAAAAAAACATTTGAATCAATTCCAATAGTGATTCAAAATATAGCCGAAGAGTACCAAGTTCAAGAAACAACATTGGTAGCTGAAGCTGAAGTCTGGGGAAGTAAGGAATTACTGGAGTTACTCACAAAAGAACAACTCAAAGTGACGATTGATTTACAAGGTTTAACTGCAGGGACACATGAAATTGAAGTGAAAATTTCAGGACCAACATATTTTAACTATGAATTAAAGGCAAAAACGATTACAATAGTAATCGAAGAAAAATAATAGTAGCTATATTAGGAGGAATAAAATAATGGGAAAATATTTTGGAACTGATGGAATTCGTGGTGTAGCCAATGAAGTATTAACGGCAGAATTAGCATTTAAATTAGGACGAGCAGTAGGACATGCTTTTTTAGAAAATACACAAGGTGAAAAGCCATTTGTTATTGTAGGGCGTGATACACGCATTTCAGGGCATATGTTAGAAAATGCGTTGGCAGCAGGATTTTTATCAGTTGGTGTGAATGTGATGAAGTTAGGTGTTGTGTCAACACCAGCGGTAGCTTACTTAACACAACAAATGAAAGCAAATGCTGGAGCAATGATTTCAGCATCTCACAATCCATTTGAAGACAATGGAATTAAGTTTTTTGGAGCAAATGGTTTCAAATTATCTGATGAGTTAGAAGCACACATTGAAGAATTACTTGAAAGTGATGCAACTTTTGAGCACCCAATTGCTGAAGGAATCGGAGAAACAATTGTCAATGAAGAAGCGGTTGAACGTTATTTACGTTTTATAAGCAAAACAATTGATACAAACTTAGATGGTTTACACATTGCACTTGATTGCGCAAATGGATCGGCAAGTAACTTGGCACCACGTGTGTTCTCGAGCCTAGGAGCGAAAATTTCGACAATTGGAACATCACCAAATGGTGTGAATATTAATGCAAATATTGGTTCAACGCATCCAGAAAAATTAGCAGCTTTCGTTGTTGACGTTGGTGCTGATTTCGGTTTAGCTTTTGATGGTGATTGTGACCGTGTGATTGCGGTTGATGAATTAGGAAATATTATCGATGGCGACTACATGATGTTCATTTTAGCAAAAGCGATGAAAGCACAAGGAACTTTAAAAGATAATATGCTTGTTTCTACAGTTATGAGTAACCTTGGATTCTACAAGGCCTTAGAAAAAGCTGGAATTGATACAATTCAAACGGGTGTAGGTGATCGCTTCGTTGTTGAAGCAATGGTGCAAGGAAACTATGCATTAGGTGGAGAACAATCAGGACATATCATTTTCTTAGAACATGCAACGACAGGTGATGGGATGTTAACGGGATTACATTTTGCAGCGATGGTATTAGCATCAGGACAAAAAGTATCAGCATTAGCAGCCGAAATGCCGAAATTCCCGCAATTATTAATTAATATTAAAGTTGCGAACAAAAATTTAATTATGGAATCACCAGTATTAGCGAAAGCAATTGAAGAAGTTGAAGCGAAAATGGCTGGAAATGGTCGTGTACTTGTACGTCCTTCAGGAACAGAAGAGTTAGTTCGCGTAATGGTTGAAGCTGAAACTGATGAAATTTGTGAAAAATATACATATGAATTAGTTGAAATTGTAAAACAATTAAGTTAATCAAAAAAATCGCGTGAAGTTTGAAGCTCACGCGATTTTTTTATTGATTCAAGAATTTTTTTCGTCTTTGAATTGCCAAATAGCTTTGAATAATCGTGAGTATGATAATAGAACAGCCGAGGAATTGAATCGAGTGATTAAGAACAAGACTAACAATTAATAATAAAGCAGTCAGCGCAATTTTGAGTAAGCGTGGCCAAGTTGGGCGAAGGAGTTGAATCACACTGTGCCAATTCGTTTGTGGTTGCAGTAAATCAAAACTGAGTGCTTGCAACGTTTGTCCAAGTAGTAAAATCAGAATGAAACAAGCACTGATAACGGCACTAATTGGTGTCATCACAAAAGTTAAAGCCAAACTAAAGAGAATAACTTGGCTTGCTTGCAGGCCGGTGATAAGCAACCAGCGTTGCCAATAATCTTTGCACCAATCAAATGGTAGAGCACGTAAGGCAAGCAATTCTGGAGCGATGAGTGAATAGAGACACCAAGCTGGTGAAAAAAGGGCAAATACGCAAAAACCAGTGATTGTTACAAAACTAATTTGTAGAATAACTGATAAATCAGGAAAAGCCTGCCAGATTAGAAAGAGTATGGCAAGCAAGATAAACCAAAGATTCATGAACCACTGCGAGAGAAATCCCGTGGTGCGGAGTGTTTGCAATAACCAATGCCAAGGTGTAAAGAGTGATTGAGTCGAAACGTTGAGGGATGACTGTATTCGAACTAATTGCCAATTATGGATACAAGTAAAGAAAATCAGGAAGCCGCCGACAAATATAAAGAGCTGACTGAAGCCGAAGTTAGGGGTGAGCCAGACTTGTAACCAATAGAAAAATTGCCAAGTGGAAGGTTGTAAGCTGGTGACAAAGTTGAAAATCACAAACAGCCAAAAACAACTTGTCAAAAAAAGAGTCGTTGATTTTTTGACTGGTTTTTTTGAACGATGTAAACATATGAAGAGCACGAAACTACAGACTAACAACCAAATCCCAAGGAAAGCAAAGAAGATGGTTACTTGCTGATAAAGCAGAGTCCAAATCAAACCGAAAATCAAAGGTAAAAACAAGGAATAACCATACATAACACTAAAGTGGAGGAGTTGCGCCCATTTCCATGTCGTTTGTGAAATGGGTAAACTGACATACATTAACCAACTCGGTGTACGTAAATCATCCGCAAATGCTTTTGGAATGACAGCAAAAAAAAGTAACCAACTCAATAAATAGTAACTACTAAATGCACTCGGGCCAAAAAAACGTAAAGCAAAA
>JBOFSL010000203.1:0-1550 GCA_051651525.1 Culicoidibacterales bacterium
TGGCAGATATCAATCAACTGAGTGATGCTGAAATGGCAATCAAAAATTTAGGTTATCAAACATCGTCAGCGAAAGAATTTGAAAATCAGACGCAGTTAATGTTGCTTGGTGTCAATCTTGTTCTTGGCTCGCTTGCAGGAGTTTCACTCGTTGTTTCAGCACTCGGGATTACGAATACGATGGATATGGCAATTTATGAACGGAATAAAGAAATTGGGATCATTAAAGTTATTGGTGGAAGCGTGAATGATGTCATCAAAATTTTTGTTGGTGAAGCATGTGCAATTTCATTAACTGGGGGAATTCTCGCAATTACCATTGGTGGAATCCTCGCCGGTATTTTGAATATAGTTGGGAGTTCGGTTACTGCTGATTTACTCGGTCAGGGTATTGATCAAATTGCAATTCCAACGTTCGGATTAGTAATTGGGATTTTAATTTTCTGTTTTGTAATTGGCTTCTTAGCAGGAATTATTCCTGCCCGGAAAGCAGCAAAAACTGATATTATAACGGCAATCAAATAAAACAATCAAAACAGCAAGCGAAATCGAGTTCCGCTTGCTGTTTTCATTATGTGCTTGCTCATTCTTAATTTTTATGATAGAATCAATCAAATCAAGAATGAGCAAGGGGGTCTAGGATGAAAAACATCGAAGGAAAAAAAGAATTTGAACAACAATTAGGATTTTTTGCGGCAGGTGGATTACTGTATGCATTACCGATAACTGTCGGTATTACATTATTATTAGCATATTTAGTGTATCCAACACCATTGCACTATCCAACAGAATCACTAGTATTAATAATAATGGTTATAGTAGACGGACTAATGATTAAAACAATATTCACAAAAAAATAAGTGTACTCTGGAAATAGTTATAAAATTTTCAAATGAGATGGACTGTAGGCAAAACTCAATTGCTAGCAAGTTGATTTCAATATCCGAAGGGGATTCGCCATATGGATCATTCGATTACATCATTAATAATTGTCAGTTTAATCATACTGACGGGTACGCTTTTCAAAAAGAAGGAATTGAATTGGGATAAATCAGAAAAGTTCTTGTTAATTGGAGCAATCGCCTTGCTTGTGATTGCGACTTTCCTTAATTTACAATCACTTTAATGTAAATAACGTACATTATCCACTGACACCAAAGAGCCCAACGGAGAGATAGCCATTGGGCTCTTTGCTTTGGAATTAGATCAGTGGCGAGTTTATAAAATTTTGTGTGTGACGAATATAACAACTGCAATCAGGCTGATTGCATGGATTATCTCCCCAAGGATAACTGGAAAACTGATTGATAATTTACCTAAAAATCCTGAGCGCTCGTGAGACTCGGTGATAATTTCGATTATGGTCGATGAAAACAATAAAATTAAATAAATTATCAATCCAAGATATGATAATTGTATCAACCTGAACGACCTGCTTCTCGATATCTGTGTTTACTGTAAAAAATTGTGAATGACATATAAAGCAACGCTAGTCGTGAGAATCGCTTGAATTATCGCGTTGATGATAATTCCGAAACAAGAGGATAATTT
>JBOFSL010000204.1:0-2423 GCA_051651525.1 Culicoidibacterales bacterium
TAGCCACCTATCAATGTTCGCTAATTTTTCATTCGCCTTGATGCCAACAAAACGACTTAGTTTTTGGCACTGGTATCATCGCTTACTTACTTATAACGCGCTTTACACTACGGACTTCGTCAAAACGTAAGCAATGGTGGCCCGCGTTCTCAGCACGCTACCATTACTCACTTATTTGACATGCCAGTCCGTTGCCGTTTCCGGCACCGTGCGCAGCACTTACTTACTTTAAAGGAGATTTTTTTATGAAACAAATTCAATGGTTCCCAGGCCACATGAGTAAAGCCCGCCGTGAGGTTGAGGAGCGCTTACCAATTGTTGATATGGTATTCGAGCTTGTTGATGCACGCTTACCATTGTCATCACGTAACCCGATGATTGACAAAATTTTAACGCGTCGCAATAAACCGCGGTTAATTATTTTAACGAAAAAAGATTTAGCTGATCCAGAAGCAACAAAAAAATGGGTCGCATACTTTAAATCACAAGGTCATGCAACAGTTGCAATCGATTCAAAAAATAGTCGCAATTTAAGCCATCTTGCTGATGCGGCGAAAGTCGTGATGAAAGAAAAGTTTGCGAAAGAAGCAAGTCGTGGAATGAAGCCTCGTGCTGTCCGCGTGATGATTGTTGGAATTCCTAACGTTGGGAAATCAACGTTAATCAATAAACTTGTGAACAAAAAAGTAACGAAAATTGGCGATCGTCCAGGGATTACGAAAACACAACAGTGGATTCGTATTCATAAAGATCTTGAGTTACTCGATACACCAGGGATTCTTTGGCCAAAATTCGAAGATTACCGCATAGGTTTACGTTTAGCAACAACGGGGGCAATCAAAGATGATATTTTACCACGTGATGAAATCGTGATGTGGTCACTCCGTTACTTCTTAGCGAACTATCCAGGTCGTGTTGAAGAACGGTACGGTGTCGATGAGATTAACCGTGACAATCTTGAAGAGGTGCTACAAACAATTGCGAAACGTCGTGGTGCATTATTAACTCAAGGTGAATACGATTATGAAAAAGTGTATCACTTAGTTTTAGATGATATCCGCAGCAATCGTCTTGGTTTTTATAGCCTTGAAGTGCCAGCTGATTATGCCGTTGATGCTGATGATGAAGCAATACTCGTTGATGCACTTGCCGATGAAACAGTGAGTGAAGATGCCAAAGTCGCTGTCAGCAAATTAGAGGGTGTCACAGCAGAAGTAAACCATGACTAATTATGAGCCGACACCAGCAGTGTTCGCGCAAAATGATGATTTATTTGCCTATGAACGTGCAGCGTACGCGAGTGGGAAAAAAGTCATTGCCGGTGTTGACGAAGTTGGACGTGGACCATTAGCTGGACCAGTCGTAGTCTGTGCCGTCATTTTACCCGAAGATGTATCCATCCTCGGCTTAGATGATTCAAAGAAATTAAGTGAAAAAAAACGTGAAATACTCTATACGCAAATTGTTGAGCAAGCGTTGGCCATTTGCATAATTGAAAAAGATGCCCAGGCAGTGGACGCGAGTAACATTTATCGAATTACGCAAACCGCGATGTATGAAGCAATCCAGCAATTATCAATCACCCCTGATTACGTCTTAATTGATGCGATGCCATTACCTGAGTTAGTAGTTGACCATACATCAATTATTAAAGGTGATGGGAAAAGCCAGAGCATTGCGGCGGCAAGTATTGTCGCAAAAGTAACACGTGATCGGATGATGGTGGCATATAGCCATACGTATCCGGTATATGGATTTGAAAAACATAAAGGCTATGGGACAAAACAGCATCTTGAAGCATTAGCGCAACATGGTGCCTGTCCGTTACATCGCCAAAGCTTTGCGCCAGTCGCAAATTTAACACCAAAAGCAACCGCGCAATTGAGCCTGTTTGCCCAAGAATAATGAGACCACTCTTTGAGTGGTTTTTTTCTTTCTCGCTACATTGCGAGAAGCACTTTTTTGTGCTAGAATAAATAAGCAAACCCTCGTAAGGAGGGTGAAAAAACAGACAGTTTGGAGTCGAAATAATGGGACGTAAGTGGAACAATATTAAGTATGCAAAAGCCGCGAAAGATGCAAACCGCTCAAAAATTTATGCAAAATTTGGACGCGAAATCTTCGTAGCCGCAAAATCAGGTGAACCAGATCCAGAAAGTAACCGTAATTTGCGCGTTGTCTTAGAACGTGCGAAAACGTATAAAGTACCACGTGAAATTATTGATCGTGCAATTGAAAAAGCCAAAGGCGGATCAGAAGAAGCGTATGAACCAATGCGCTACGAAGGATACGGGCCAGGAGGATCAGCAATTATCGTTGACGCCTTAAGTGACAACGCCAACCGGACCTTCCCAGAAGTGCGTACAGCCTTCGGGAAAAATGGTGGGAACATCGGTGTCAGTGGATCAGTATCATTCATGTTC
>JBOFSL010000205.1:0-2852 GCA_051651525.1 Culicoidibacterales bacterium
ATAATATTGAAAATATGTTAGCGGCAATTACGATTGCGAAATTACAAGGGATTCAAACTGAGGCCATTGTTGAAGTGCTGCAAACGTTTGCAGGTGTGAAGCACCGTTTGCAATTTGTTACGAAAAAAAATCTTCACTATTTTTACAATGATTCAAAAGCAACGAATATTCAAGCAGCAAAAACGGCGTTAGCATCATTCCAACGACCGATTGTTTGGTTAGCTGGTGGATTGGATCGCGGTGTTGATTTTGCCGCGTTACGACCATTTTGTGAACGTGTTGAAGCTATTGTTACATTTGGTGAGACGACAGAAAAATTTGTGGAATTAGCTGAAAATTTACATGTTAGTGTTGCCCAAGTCAGCACGATGCAAGAGGCAGTTATCGCCGCTGATGCGTTTGCGAGTGAAGAAGCAGTAATTTTGCTGTCACCAGCTTGCGCAAGTTGGGATCAATACGCCTCGTTTGAAGTCCGCGGTGATGCGTTCTTGACAGCGATTGAACAACTCGTTGAAACGGAGGTTTAACATGCAAACACAGCTCGTGTATTGTTGGTTTGGCGGAAATGAGTTGCCAATTGAAGCCGAAAAATATATAGAAACATGGCGTGAGCACATGCCTAATGCACAAATTACTGCCGTCACGGAAGCAAACTTCGCAATTGAAGCGAGCAATGAATATGTTCAACAAGCATTTGCGCAACGTAAATTCGCATTTGTCAGTGATTATGCACGACTAAAGTACTTATATGAGAATGGTGGAATTTACTTAGATACTGATGTTGAAATTTGTCGCGATTTAACAAAATTTATTTCGACATCAGATTTAGTTGTTTCATTGGAATATTATGAATGGGAATTGACGGGTGTGAATACAGGAACAATTATTGCACCACCAAAACACCCAATTATTGCTGAGCTTTTGGCAACCTATGAACATGAAGAATTTATTGATCGTGGTGAAGCGACACTAACGATTAACCAACGTTTGACGCAGTTGTTACAAACAAAAGGGCTCGTGCTTGAAAATCGTGAACAACAGTTGGAACATGTTAAGGTTTATCCATATGAATATTTTTGTACAAATAATCCGCAAGCATATACGATTCATCATTATGCCAGCTCATGGCAAGGACAGAAATCAAGATATCGGCAAGTACGTCGTAGAATTGGTAAATGGCTCAAACATGTAATTGGCCGGGAACGTTTTGCGAAAATTTGGCTAAAATAATGAAGGAGGCAGCAAACATGCGAAAAAAACGTGTCATCTTTATTGCTTCAACTGGCGGTCATTTAAGTGAATTATTACAATTAAAGCGACTGTTTATGAAGTATGAGAGTCTCCTCCTGACTGAAAAAACGGAAACAACAGCGAATTTGACGTTAGCATGTCCAGTGAAATATCTTGTTTATGGAACATATTATCAAAATAAGTTGATTTACTTGATTAAGCTTGGCTGGAATACATGGTTATCATTGTGGTATTTTTTGCAGTTTCGCCCGGATGTGATTGTTACAACTGGCAGTCATACAGCGGTGCCAATGTGTTATCTTGCTAAAGTATTTGGTAAAAAGATTATTTATTTAGAATCAATTGCGAAAGTATCAGGACAATCGTGGGCTGGAAAGCTTGTCTATCCGAAAGCTGATCACTTTTTCGTACAATGGCCTGAAAATCAAAACGATTATCCAGGGTCAATCTATGCTGGACAATTATTAGGGGAGGAAAGTGTGTGATTTTAGTTTTACTTGGAACCCAAGATGCGCCATTTCCTCGAATTATTACATTGTTAGAGCAAGCGTTGGAAAATTTAGACTGGAAACACGATGTGCTTGTTCAAGCTGGACATACACAATATGAAAGTACGAAAACGAACTTGCAAGTTATCCCGTTTTTGACGCAAAGCGAATTTGAGATGGCAATTGAAAATACTGAGGTGATTGTTTGTCACGGTGGAGCGGGAACAATGCTAACAGCAATGCAACGTGGAAAGCAAATTATTGTCTGTGCACGGAAGCATGCACATAATGAGCACAATAATGACCACCAATCAGAATTAGTTGATAAACTAGCGAACGTTGGTTATGTACAAGCAGTTCAAAGCATTGATGAGATGCAAAACGCATTAGAACGAGTGAGAAAGCAAGAATTCAAACCAAGAGCCTTTGATTTGGTGAATGATGTTGTCAATCAAGTTGAGCGTTACATTGATCAAATCACAATTTAAAGGTCGCGTCTATCGAAATAATGCATGGTAATCGTTACCTGCATAAACTGAAGCAAGCAAAAAAATGTTATGAATAGCACCAGAAAGCACTGAAATAATTCAGTGCTTTTTTGAATCAAATCGTGCATAACTATACAGTTTGTAGTAAAATAAACTTAATCCATAGAGTTTAAGGAGATAAACTATGAAAAATTTAAATTTACCAACAAAAATTACATTGACGCGAATTATTTTTATTCCAGTCTTTTTATTACTGATGTATGTTCCAGGACCAGAAATGACGTGGTTAGGCACAACGGATAATAGTTTTCAAATCGCGGCTGCAGGTCTTTTTGTGATTTTAGCACTTACGGATTGGTTAGATGGGTATTTAGCTCGTAAAAACAATCAAGTAACGGCGTTAGGGAAGTTTCTTGATCCAATTGCTGATAAAGCCTTGGTATTTAGTGCCTTTCTTGTTTTAGTTGAACAAAACTTAATTTGGTCACTCCCAATCATTTTAATGTTAGTTCGTGAATTTGTCGTTGCAACCGTGCGAATGATGGCGGCAAAAGAAGGATTAGTGATGGCAGCTGATCAACTAGGGAAGTGGAAAACTGTCACACAAATGGTTGCCCTTATTTTA
>JBOFSL010000206.1:0-1672 GCA_051651525.1 Culicoidibacterales bacterium
ACGTATGAGCAAATCACAGATGAAATCCGATTTTTCCCTGATGTTAATCCACTTGATGTGATGACGTATTTAATTAACAGTAAAATCAATGCTGTTGAATCGCTAGAAGATACAATTGATGCGGATGAACTTGAATTTGAAATAGAAGGATTAGATGATTTAGTAATCGTAGCAGATATTATTGAAACTCATGACTTCAGGGAGGATATCAGTGATACTGTATCACACAAAAAAAAAGAAGAAGATATTGGAAATCACATCCTTGATTCAGTGCAAATATATTTAAAAGAAATTGGACGAGTCGATTTATTAACACAAAGCGAAGAAGTTGAATTAGCGCAAATTATTGCAAGTGATGATCCATTCCGTGCGGAAATTGCGAAACAACGTTTAGTGGAAGCGAATTTACGTTTAGTTGTTAGGATTGCCAAGCGCTACGTTGGTCGTGGAATGTTATTATTAGATTTAATCCAAGAAGGAAACCTGGGATTAATCAAAGCTGTTGAAAAATTCGACTACGAAAAAGGGTTCAAACTTTCAACATATGCAACGTGGTGGATTCGCCAAGCAATCACGCGTGCGATTGCTGATCATGCACGGACAATTCGAATTCCAGTTCATATGATTGAAACGATGCATAAGTTAAACCTAATTCAACGTAGACTTGTTCAAGAGCTTGGACGGGAACCAAAGCCTGAAGAATTAGCAGCGGTAATGGAAGTACCAGTTGATAAAATTCGCGAAATTTTAAAAATTTTACAAGAACCAATTTCATTGGATATACCAATTAGTGAAGAAGATGATTCAATAATTGAATATGAAAATTTAGGGAACTATATTGAAGACTTAGAAACAATAACACCGGCCGAATATGCGATAAAGGAAGTATTAAAAGAGCAAATTCGGGATGTATTAGAACGATTAACGGAGCGAGAAAAACGAGTCTTACGTTTACGTTTTGGGTTAGATGACGGCCGTACACGCACATTAGAAGAAGTCGGTCAAGAATTTGACGTGACACGTGAGCGTATCCGCCAAATTGAAGCGAAAGCGCTTCGAAAACTCCACAAGCCATCAATAAGTAAACATTTAATAGATTTTATAGAGTATTAAGATAAATCTGTTATCAGCTGATACAGAAGATAATGTTGATCTTATTAGATTGTTTCAATAGGGACATCAAGCAACAATTTTTTCCGTTTCGGTGAAACTAAAAAGTAAAAGAGGAAAAATAATGAGTACAAATACAGACTTTCAAATAGAAAATGGTGTTTTGAACAATTACACAGGTAGCAACAAAAACGTCGTGATTCCAGAAGGAGTGACGAGTATAGGTGATTGGACATTCTATAGTAATCAATTAACAAGTGTAGTGATTCCAGAAGGAGTGACGAGTATAGGTGAACATGCATTCGAAGGTAATCGATTAAGAAGTGTAGTGATTCCAGAAGGAGTGACGAGTATAGGTGATTGGGCATTCTCTGGTAATGAATTAACAAGTGTGGTGATTCCTAAAACCTGTCAAATTGAAAAAAATACATTTGATGATGGTTTTGAAATTAGTTATTATAACTCGGTGGCAAGCAAAAAAAACGTAGAAACATCAGAAACACAGCAGATTCATACAAGGAATGAGGGGACAACCTCAATGAAAAACACACAAATAACTACA